>CAYVPM010000001.1:0-22965 GCA_964453475.1 uncultured Saprospiraceae bacterium
GATGGCTGCCTCCATCCCAAAGAGGGCTTGCTCCAACGGATCAGCAGGCTGGAGCACCACAGAACCGAACTCTACGGGTGTTGCTTTTGCAGTGCCATCAGGCTGACGGTCCCATTTTCCAGCATACCATTTGTAGGTTTTGCTGCTGCCGCCGCTGGCAACGGTTTGTTCCGGGTTCAAGCCGACATTGGTGCCATCGCTTTCGGTTACGTCGTACGATAGAAGGGTTGGACTTAATCCTACCGTTGAGGATGGGTTCAGGTTGAGGGTCAACAAATTATTGTTGAGGATGCTTAAGTTGTTATCTGTGGGCTCTGGTGATTGGCCGATTTGATTTTCAAGCGTCAGGTGTATACAATCGCCTGCACGGAAGCGCAAAATCAAAGGCTCGATGGGTACATTGGCTCTCAACGTGCCATCTGGATTCAGATCGGATTTCCGGACGAAAAACAACCCATTGGGTATGTTGAGGTTTTGAGCTTTATTGAGGACTAATGGACCTTTCAGCGCTTTCGTGGATTCCACAGCGACGATGGTCACAGGTTTCACCGGCGCGTTGTCCGGGCATCCACAGGATTTACCTTGAGGCCTTTGGCTCGAGCCTGGTACATTGTATGGCAAAGGCAGTAAATTATCTTGTTTGTTGCCATTGTCATACGCGCGCATAATCCCCCAGGTGCCATATTGCATGCCCGGTAGACTGGCACTTGGCATGTACAAGTAATCGTTGGTAGGCTTGCCTGTCGTGGGTAATTGGAACGACATTTCAAAATGTTCTGAAATGCCCATCGATTGGGTGGAGCGGTATCCAGATACCGGATTGGAAGGCTCGAACAGCCACTTGACCCCGTGCATGTTAAAGTAATGAGGCTTCAAATGAGCGCCAACCAGGGTTCTGATTTGAATTTTGTCGCCTTGGTATGCCCTTAACAAAGGCGTATATGGGTCTCCTGGTCCCATTGCTGCTGAAATGGGATTCATTGGGAATTTGAAAGAAGAACCGGTACTAATTGGGCTCCCACCCCTTGGTTGATTGTTGAAATTTGGATTTGCACGGTCTGTTCGGGACTGAAAGCCGTAAGCGATATCGCCAGGCTGCCCAGGCACAGTAGCGCCAGCTTTAGTATCAACCCGCAATGGAACTGGCTCGTTGCGGTAATTAAAGGAATAAACACCCGAAGGCCCTGGACTGATCAATGCTGGCCCATTTTGATTGATGACCCATTTGTTGTCTGTCCAACCAGTATAATTTTTAACACTTTGCTGAAATGCAGGATTTGTGAACGGATCGGCAACGCCCTTAAGTTCGGGGTACGGATTGATCGTGGAAATACTTTGAGCCGTATAAGCCAGTGCGAGGTCCTGTAATTCCAGGGCGAATTCGCGGTAGCTGTCATTTTTGTCGGGCATGATCACATTAGCTTGATAGCTGGTAGGCCCGCCATCGGTTACCCACATATTCGCTCCATCCACCGGTACGGATCTTTTTTTCGGTTGCCGGTTCGGCAAAATTTGTCCCATGGTATCCCCCGTCATTGGATCTATCCAGGTGGAGTTGGCTGGCTCTACGAGCAGGCCGGCATACAAACCTGCCTGTTGGTGGGTAGAAGGCCCAAAATGGTCGTGGGTGAAAACCGTCCTCAAGGTTTGGTCTTCGTAATGATTGTTCATCAGCGGATCGGCATACCAGCGTTGGATGGTTGTCTGTGCCCCATACCAGGCGCTATCTGCCGGTTGTTGGCCCCATACGGGATTCGGTGGTTTTAGGCTAAGTGTTGAACGGGTTGTAGGATATAAAGCGGTATTGTTGAGCGCACCATTGTATTTGGAGCTATATTGGATAATTCCCCCGGCTTTGTTGATGGCCTGTACACGCTCTTGTACGGTTCCGGGGCTGAAAGTGCCGTCTTCGTAATTGAATCCGTTGGCTGCGCCATCTGAAGATGTCACGTCGAACTTTACAAGGTGTATGTGTTGTCCCAATATATCCGTAGGTGTCCGCACCTGGTAATCGTCCAGTTCATAATATTCCGGCACCAGGTTGGTATGCCAGTATTCCACATATTCATAGGTATTTGCGCGGAAAAAGAAAGGTTCTGGTGGCCGTATGCCGTCGAGGGTAGCCGACACGTCGCCCCAAAGCGTTATCATACGTTGTTGCGGGAAGTGCCAGCCTTCTTTGTTGAACACGGCATCCATCTGGATATTGGCCGCTTTGTATATGCGTTTTTGTCCTACAGGATTTCCTTGATCATTTATAGCCGGATCTGCAAAGGGAGCCCCGGAAACCGCTGGCTGCCCGTTGTAAATAAAGTTGCGATTTTGACCTTCTGGTGTTACTGTAGGATGGTAACGAGTGGCATGGGCTGCCATGGCAGTTTGTTCAACAGCGGTTCCATCCTCTGGTAATTGAATCGCCACGGCTTCGCCCATTATTTTAGTCCAGTCGGTAGCGCTATGGTTTTCCCATAGTGTTTTACCCCCTACGATCACGTGCCGGGGCAAGCCGCCATCCAGTGTTTCCGGGTGGCCATTGATGGTGTCTACGGCAAAATCAAGCGGTGGATGGGGTGGGCGCCTTCCGGCAACGCCTGCAATAAAGAATGGATATCCAGGGTTTGTGTAAGGATCTGTCACCACTACTTGTCCATTTTTATCGATGGAAACATCGCCGGGTGCCGGCGCCATGGGCAGCATTGGAAGCGGTACCAAGCCGGGGATTGGTGTGCCAGTCAGTATCTCTGCATCGGGCAAGGCACGGGCGCCTGGCGCTATTTCTAAATTTTGTACCGAATTGTACTTGGTTCCAGCCTCGAATACATCGTGCACCCGCCACATGGACCACATTCCACCGGCAAAGTGGGGATAAAAGTGACAATGGAAAATGGCATCCCCGACCGTTTGGTTGCGGTTGCCACTGCCATTATATACCATTTCCAGGGTATAAGATTCCCCGGGATTGAGTACCTGGCTATCCAGGTAATGGCCGTTGTCGCTGTTAGGAGAATGGAGCCATTGGTGTGCGTGCTGGTGGTGCACATGCGTTTGGAGGCCACCGCCATGCAACACCCGGAATTTTACGTGGTCGCCCAGATAGCTGTGGTAAACGTTGGATGGGTCGTCGGGGTACAGCGCTTTCGACGCTTTATAGGTATAAGGTTGGGGTGGAGCGAAGGACGGATTCTGGTTGTTATTGGCAATTTGGTAAACATTCATAGCATTTTCCAATTGGCCAACCAGGCTGTTCAGCACCAGTTTGTCAACGCCTGGTTCGCCAATTTTATCAAGCGGCATTCGGGCAATGGGTTGATTGGGTACGCCGGAATTGGTTTTCCACGCTGTATTGGCGGGCACGTCCACCACCATGGCAGGGTCGCCGGTCGCCCAGGCTGAAAGGAAAAATTCTTCGTAGGCGCACTCCAGGCAGTCGGCAGCAGGGCCTACACCGATCCGGTTGGCATATATCTCTGCGCCAATGCCGCCTGAACCGTAGTTGATGGAAAAAGCATCGTTCCCGGCACCTAAGACTCCTGCCATGTCTGATTCATATTGAATGGGGAATGCTTGTACGGTTAAAGGCGACTCATGGTAAATTGTTACGAACTCCCGGAAAGGTTGGGTGCGATTAGGGGAGGCTGGCACAATGAAATAGTCCGGATCAGTGGGGTCGTATTTGAAATAACCGTGATCTGGCCCTGTAATGAGCGCAGTCAAATCCGTACTAACCAATTCAAAGCGGTTGTTACCACTAGCGGGTTTAAGCATGTTAAGGATGGGCAATCCCTTTCTACTTGGATCCCAAAAATTGCTTGGATACGTAGCGGCCCAGTTGATGATCGGTAAGCCTTTGTCCGGTGTGCTCGGATAACCTTGCGCATCTACCCATCGTGTCGTGGCGAGTGCCATATCTTCGTTGGTTACCTGGCTTCGGTAATACTCTGCCCCCTCCGGCTCGACAACGATGCCACCAAAGAGGCCTGTAGAAGCTTGGCCATTGTCTCCGAAGCCGCCACCGCTGTGTATGTTATCAGCCCCGGTTGTGATCAAAAACGCTCCTTCTTCGGCACCATAAAAGTGGTAGGTTAGGGTACTTCCAGGAGGTATTCCGTTTGGATTGGCCTGGGAGTTGTCGTTGGCGCCTACCCAGGAGCCGTCGCTCGCAATAGTGCCAACCAAGTTCAAGCCAACCGGATGAAAGGCCGCTGTGCGCGTCATGCTTTCAAGGTTCTGACCGGCGGTATTATAGCCAACCAACATGGAATCATTGACTGCTTTTACCGTGGTATCGCGGTCAACATAATTCATTTGCAATGCGCTCAAAGGATTGTATGGCGTGAGCATATTGGTAAAATTCACCTCCAGTATGTCCCCTTTGTTGATCCGGATAACGATCGGCCGCGGGCGTTTGGAGTCGCGCAGCTTGACGTTTCCGGCCACCAGGCCTTTTGAGGGGTCAATTTTTACAACATCTCCCAGCAGCGCGAAAACAGTGCCGGTGGGTTGTTGCGCCCCAAAACGATTGTAAAAAAACGGCTGGTCGAGGGCCACCACGTTGGCAACGATGGTTCGGCCAGAAGCTCCAGCGGGTGCATTCTGACCAATGGCGGCGAAATTTTGCAGCAGAAAAAAGCCAAACATTGCTGCAAAAAGGGCATAGGGGTGCCGGGAATGTAGAAGATTGTTCATCATAATGGTTTTAATAATAAAAATAAAATAGCGCAAAGGGCGCAGTTCTTTAGGGTAAAGAAGCGCAATCAAGATTTATTAAAAAACATTTAATGGAATGGCGAAGACAGTGCAATATTAATAAATATTTTTATAATCAAAGATATATTTTAAAAAAAATAAAAAAAATTAAGATTCATGAAGTCGGGAAAATGCCAAGCCAATCAATCCAACCAAGGCATCCATTATGGATTAATCGTTGCTCCAGCGTCAATGGCAATAAAATAAGCGCTCAGGTTGATGCCGAACTGTTTTTTATATTTTTCGTCGGTTTCCCCGACGAACTGCGCTGCATGGCTTTTTGTTATAATGTTCAGGGTGCAGCCGCCAAAGCCGCCCCCCATCATCCTGCTCCCCAGAATAAATTCTTTTCCCAAAGTTTCCTGTACCAAAAAATCGAGCTCGGGACAACTTACCTCGTAATCCTGTTGCAGGCTTTGATGTGATTGGTACATCAATGTGCCCAGGCGTTGAAAGTCGTTCTCCACCAATGAAGCCGCGGCTTCCAATACCCTGGTATTTTCGCGCACCACATGGCGACAGCGTCTTACTATTGTTAGGGGCATCTTGTCCTGATCCAATTGCAGCATGGCAGGCGTGACATCGCGCAAGCTGGTTATTTCCGGGAACCATTGTTGCAACAGGGCAACACCCTGGGCACACTCCTCCCGGCGTTGGTTGTACGCCGTTGCTGCCAGGCTGTGCGCCACCTGGGTGTTTAACAACAGCAATTGGTAAGCACCCAAATCCAGTGGCAAATACCGGAACTCCAGCGAACGGCAATCCAGCAACATCACCTGGTCTTTCTTGCCCATCATGCTGGCAAATTGATCCATGATGCCACATTTGGTATTGGCGAAGTTGTGTTCTGCCATTTGAGCGGCCTTTATCAGCGTCCACTGGTCGAAGCCAAGCCCGAACAGTTCGTTCAGGCCCACAGCCAGGCTGCAACCCAATGCCGCAGAAGAGCTCATGCCGCCGCCGATGGGGACATTGCCGTGGAATTGACCGTCGAAGCCCCGCATGTTCGCCCCAAGCTTTTGAAGCTCGGCCACGACGCCCATCACGTAGTTTGGCCATCCATGGGCAAGAGGCTGAAAGCTGCCCAATTCAAAGCTGAACCTTTCTGAAACATCCAGCGCTGTGATGTTTACCAGTTGCTCGCTGCCGTTTTCCTGCAAGGCAAAAACGGTCTTTTTATCGATGGCGGCGGGCAGTACAAAGCCTTCGTTGTAGTCGGTGTGCTCCCCAATGAGGTTTATCCGACCGGGAGCTTGGGCAGTGATGGTTTTATGGTTCATCGGTTAGTACAGCATTGAACATTTTTATACTATGATTCGCTTGATTTTTGTGATTGACAATGTTTGACTTCACTGATTTTAAATTGATTACAAACATTGGGTTGCACATAACCTGGCGGCGTGAGGTATATGAATTGTTTTTTCAGTACAAAGACTGTTTGGGAAAGTGTGCCAAAGATAAGCCACGCAGTACGGAACTTTGTGCATGGTAAAATTTATGGCAAAACCCAACCTGTACCCCTTCCTTTGCTGTCTAGCATTTTGAAATCACGTTTGTACAGACGATCTACCTTGAACACAAACACATCCTATCGTATGAATTACCGTTTTATTTACCTCCTGGTTTTTCTTTCCACAGCCTTTCTTAGCAGCTGCCTTCGCGACGAATGTACCTCCGAACGCAGCTACGTCCGCTTCGACCCTGTGTACAAACCACTCGCTGAAATCCGGGCCGGCGTAAAATCCGAATCGCCGCGAAACCTGAAAAGCCCTGGAAAAATTTATGCCCTGGGCAACTATCTATTTATCAATGAAAAACAAGAGGGCATCCATGTGATCGACAACACGGACCCAAGCCACCCGCAAACAGTGGCTTTCTGGAGCATCCCGGGCAACGTCGACATGGTGATACGCGACCAGTACCTCTACGCCGACCAGTACATCGACCTGTTGACCATTGATATCAGCGATCTCCAGAACCCACAACTGCTGTGCCGGGCAGAAACCGTTTTCCCTTTGTTCGGCTTCGACCCGGCAAACGGCTACATCGTAGATTACAAACAAACGACCGTCACCGAAAAGGTCAATTGTGAAGACAACCGCTGGGCTCAACCCTGGTTTTTTGAAAACAACTCGATCTGGATCGACTTCGCCACTTTTGATGCAGGGGGCATCAAAAACGGAAGCAATGGCCTGCCCGCAGGTGTCGGAATTGCGGGTTCCTTTGCCCGATTTGGCCTGGCCGACAACTTTTTGTACACAGTTGACAACTGGTTGCTGCGCTCCTGGTCGCTGGCAAACCCCACCTGCCCCGCCAAAAGCGATTCCGTATGGTTGGGTTGGAACGCAGAAACCATCTTCCCCTGGAAAGACCGCCTGTTTGTTGGCTCCCAAAGCGGTGTCTTTATTTTCAACAACAGCAATCCAGCCAGCCCCGTACTGGAAGCTACCTTCAACCATGCCACAGGCTGCGACCCTGTTGTTTGCGACGACACGCATGCCTATGTGACCATTCACGACGGCACCACCTGCAATGGCACTTTCAACCAGTTAGACGTGATTGGAATTGATAATTTACCCAGTGCCAGCTTGCTTAAAACCTACCCGATGAAGCGACCATTCGGGCTTTCTATCACCAATGAACATTTGTTCTTGTGCGATGAGGGTTTGAAAATTTTTGACAAGACTAATCCTTTGGACCTTAAGCTGCTGTCGCATTTGAAAAACATCAGCACCTACGATGTGATTGCCTTTACCGACAGCCATTTGCTGCTGATTGGCGACGACGGTTTTTTCCAGTTTGATGTGAGCGACCCGGCCAACCCCAAGCAGCTGAGCCTTATCCCGGTATCACGATAAATTCCTTTGGCGCTGCGTGGGCCCGTTGCTGGGTTTTGCGCGGCGCCTTCTTGACCATAATGCCATGAATTTCTCAAAATATTCACTTGTATTACTGCTGTTGTTGTTTTCGGCAGCGCTGTTCTCCCAAACTGAAAAAACGGAATGTGAGGATGTCGTTTACTTGAAAGGAGGCTCCATATTTCGAGGCACAATCTTGGAATATAACGCTGACAGCAGTTTGGTTATGCGCAGCTGGAGCGGCGCTCGTTTGCAGTTTCCCTCCATCGGGGTGCAACGCATCGTGCAAAAATGCAAGGGTGACAAAGGTTTCAAGACGCCATTTTCACAGCGTCCCTATTCGTTCAAGGAAAAGGGCTGGTATCATGCCACACGGGTTGCCGTATTGGCGGGTGCAAGTGGCACAGGAATAGGGCTGCAGCACAGCACTGGTTATAAACTAAACCGTTTGCTAGGCCTTGGACTAGGCGTTGGACTGGAAAATTTTGGCCCTTATGATGGTGTCACTGAAACTTACCCCATCTTTGTAGAGTTGCGCGGATATTTGATGCCCAAAAAGATCACGCCTTTTTACGCATTGGGGGCGGGATTGGGGTTGGCCAAAAAATACAGCGAAAGTTCAACCTGGAATGGCGGGCGTGAAACCTGGAAAGGCGGCTGGATGGTGCAAGGGCAAATCGGGTACAGGATCGGCAACAACGCCTTCGTTCATCTTGGGATACGCTTGCAGCATAAAACACGCTATTGGATAAACGACTGGCAGGGCATCCGGGGTACAGACAAAATTCTCCACAAAAGGTTGGAAATCGGAATGGGCCTACTACTTTAATTTAACAGCATAATTCCCAAAGCTTGATGAACAAGCATTAGAACATGGCCATATTCGGCAAGAAAAAATACACGGAACAAGAGCTCGTCAGCGGCTGTGCTGCCAACGACCGCCGTGCCCAGGAGGCACTGTACCGTCATTTTTTCCCTGAAATGCTGCGCATGTGCCGCCGTTACACCCGCGATGAAGACACCGCGATAGAAATTGCCAACAACGGGTTCTTACGCGTGTTTAAAAAAATACATCTTTTCGAGTTCAAAGGCAGTTTGGAAGGCTGGATACGGCGGCTCGTGTACCACAGCATGGCCGATTATTACAGAAAAAATGCCAAGTACCTGCATTTTTTGGTACTGGAGGACCATGATCACAGCGTGGCGGCAACTGGCCTGGACACCTTTTATGAAGCAGATATCTTGCAAGCAGTGCGCACTTTACCCGCTACCTCCCAAGAAGTTTTCCGATTGTACGCCATTGAAGGTTTCAGCCATGCTGAAATAGCAGAAAACCTGAAAATGAGCGAAGGCACCTCAAAATGGCACCTGAGCACTGCCCGACAAAAACTGCGCGAGCTGATCACCCGAGATGGTGAGCTCAGTGCAAACAAAATTAAGTATTTGTAAAAATGCATCTACGTGATGAAAGAAGAAATTGATGATAATACTGTCGACAAAGCCTGGTTGTCTATGAAAACCATGCTGGATCAGGAAATGCCGGTGGAGGGCAGGCGCCGCCGCTTTTTATGGTGGTGGCTGGCCTTGCTATTGCTGCCCCTGGCGGCTATTGGCGGTTGGCGCCTGGCATTTGGAACATTCAATGAAAACACGCCACTGAAACAGGACATGTCGGCGCCAGCAATGCCTTATGCCAGTCGATCAAACGAAGTGGAAGCACCTGTTGGTGGTAACCTTCAAGCCAATGCAGCAAAAAGCATGGGGCGCATTACAGAAAAGGCGCCTTCATTTACGACGAAAAAACAAAATCCTCATTTTGGCTCCAGCCGGATGTTGAATGAGAAACGGATCAACGGTCAAACAGAAAAAATGGCAACGCCTGGCAGCCAGGATTTGTCAGGCATAACTATTGCTGCAGAAGAACAGCATTTGACTCAGGAAGAAGCGAACACGGCCAGCAATCCTGAAAATACGGCTGCGCTGGCGAGGGATCAGGAAAAAGTACCCATGGAGCTGTTGCCGTTACCAAACCAATTCGTTCAATCACAGGAGCGCCCGGTTGTCCCAACGCCGGTCAGCATAAACAGCATTCCCGCTGAAAACATTATTACCCCTGCTGCAAAAAACGGGAAATGGGCATTCGGGGCCAGCACAATCATTGGCACGCAACGGCTAAAGGCAATCAACACTGTTGGCGGAGGATTGAGCATCCATTGGCAACCCGTACGTCGTTGGGGCATACGCAGTGGTGTGTATTACGCATATCAGTCTATAACCACAAGCGTTCAGCCAGTAACAACACTGGGATTCAGCCAGTATAATGAAATTCTGAATGCTGATTTTGAAATTAAGGACTCGGATGGCAATACAGTATATGGCCCAAGCAACTATATAGGTCAAGCCGATGCAGTTGTGGTACCATTGTCGAAGCTTAGTATGCTGGAGCTGCCTATGTTGCTTTCATACCAATTGCCCAAAAATTGGAGATTGTTTGCCGGCGTTGCAGGCAGCTATTATCTGGGCGCAAAAGCCCGAAATGAAAATTATGCAGCCAACAGCTTACGCCTCAAAGCGAATACTGATCCGGCAATGCAAAACCTGGACAATTTTTTGACGACCAACATCAATCAATGGGGATTCGATGTACAAGGGGGTGTATCTTATGGGTTGGGCAAAGGTTGGGAAATAGGAGTTTTTGCCAAACGCCCAATGATCCCGTTGACAGGTTCAAGTGATTTTGTACCGACAAATAGTTTCCTTGATAATTCTTTCGCCAATCTTAATAACCGTTTGCCCATGACGTTTTTATTGCAGGCAAATTATTGCTTTGCACACAATTGAGCAGGTGATGGCCAGAACTAACTATTCGCAATCAATATCAACGCTGAAAAACCCGGATGCCTCCACCACGTTATACTTCCCAGGCAGCAACTTGATGAGCGGAGTACATAGTTGGTTCTGAAGTGCAACGGGTAATTCACAAGCTTCTTGCATTGTAAGGATACCCTTCCAAAAATGGTGGCGAAACAATTGAGCGCAAAGCATCGAGCGCATAAAAATAAGCGTAATGCCCTGTTTGTCAGCCCTTTCTGTTAAAAAAGCCTTTGTTTCCCGGCATTGCTTTTTTGTACTTTGAATAAACATGCCATTGGTTCCTGTAATTTTACAAATGCCGGTACCCCGGCAGTCCGCACTGGGAGAGCCAAATACCACGTCGCAGTGGATTGCTTGTTGGGAAAGAGAGAACAGCGTTTGAATCTGTTTATCGCGAACTGGGATGCAATTGCTCGCGAGCAGCATAGTGTGTACCATGAGTGTTTGTCAATAAACCGGTGAAAGATGGATTAAATTGCGCAGCTTGGCCAATAAAGCGAAACCAAGGGGAGGAGGATTATACTGCTGAAAACTGAATGGAAGGAAAACAATAATCGTTCCAGTTTATTGTGGAACGGCGTAGAATCAGTTGTGTATAGGCAAATATCCATCAAGAAAAGCACTTTGAGTGCAGTTTTGGACGAAAATAGCTCCAAGATGACATATAAAATATATGTCAATATCTAATGGGTGGATTTGAAGCTCCATTCACATTCCTGCTTCTTGTAACATGCGCAACACTGCTTCTACAATATCTTCCACTTGAGGTTTGGAATGATAATCGCCATCCTGGCCGTAAGCCGGGCGGTGTGGCTTGGCAGCCAGGGTTATCGGCGCAGAATCCAGCCAGCGGTAGCCGCCTTGTTTTTCCAACACCTGTTGCAGCATGAAGGCCGAGGCTCCGCCTTCAAAGTCTTCGTCGAGGAAAATGACCCTGTTGGTCTTTTTCAAGCTGTCGACACAAACATTGTTCAGGTCAAACGGCAGCAATGTCTGGACGTCTATCAGTTCTACTGAGATTCCCCTGCTGTTGAGCAGTTGAATGGCATCTTCAGCCACCCGTACAGAAGCGCCATAAGTGATAATGCTAAGGTCATTTCCTGCTTTCAGGATTTCTGCTTGTCCCAGCGGCACGGTAAAGGTGCCCACATTGTCGGGCAAACGCTCCTTCAAGCGATAACCATTCAGTACTTCAACAACAATGGCCGGATCGTCGGAGCGCAGCAGTGTGTTGTACATTCCTGCAGCTTGGGTCATGTTGCGCGGCACACACACGTGCATCCCGCGCAGGGAGCCAAGCATCATGCCCATGGGCGAACCGCTGTGCCAAACGCCCACCAAACGGTGGCCGCGTGTGCGGATAATGGCGGGCGCCATCTGCTGGTTGTTGGATCGCCAGCGCAGGGTGCACAAGTCGTCGGAAAGCGCCGAAAGTCCATAAAGTAGGTAGTCGAGGTATTGAATTTCTGCTATGGGGCGCAGGCCGCGCATGGCAAGGCCTATTGCTTGACCCATAATGGTCCAGTCTCGGATACCGGTATCAAAAATTCTTTCTATCCCATACTTCTGTTGCATCCCGCGCAAGCCCTGATTCACATCGCCGATATGGCCTACATCTTCCCCAAAGGCAAACAGTGCCGGGTCGCGTTCGAAATTATGGTCAAAGCAGGCATTGAGCACTTCAAAGCCATCTTTTAGGGGAGCATCTTCGGAATATCGCGCCGCCTCCACATGGATATCCAGGGGGGATTTGAAGGATTGGCTCAACAGGTTTTGGGAGTAGATCACATCACCTTCTATGTGTTCCCGGTTGATAAAAGCTTTTAAATCCCGCGCTTCAGGGCTATCGGTGGCTGTCAAGCTGAAATATGTCCTCCTTGCTGCCTGGATAAGCTCGTAGCGCAACGGCTCTCGTTTTTCCTTAAGCATTGCCAGGGTTTCACGAACATGGTTTATTCCTGCGCCTAAAGTTGAAAATTGTTCTAACAAGCCGACCAACTCCGCTTTCAATTCGGCAACCTTGTCATGGTAGGCCCGGTTGGCCCTTGCTGCAGCTTCCGTCGCTTCCTTTTTGGCGGCCTCTTTAATGTGTTCTATTTCTTCAGCAGATGCCAGGCCATTGTCCACCATCCAGGCTGCCATACGTTTGTTGCAGTCGTATTTATCTTCGAATTCGAGCCTTTCGGCCGTTTTGTACCGTCTGTGGTCGCCGGAAGTTGAGTGCCCGAGTTGCTGCGTGACTTCCTGAATGTGAAACAATGCCGGGCGGTGGGTTTCCCGCATTTCACCAATAGATTTGGTGTACAGTTCGCAAAGCCCAGGGTAGTCCCAGGCTTTTCCCTTGTAAATATTGATGCCGCTGTCCGATTTTTCATTTTCTGCCTGGAAGCCCTGCAAGACTTCACTGATACTTTCCTTTGTCGTCTGATATTTTTTGGGCACTGAAATGCCGTACCCATCGTCCCAAACACTGATAGCCAGCGGCACCTGCAATACCCCGGCGGCGTTGATGGTTTCCCAGAACACGCCCTCAGAAGTAGAAGCATCGCCAATGGTCACAAAGGCCACTTCGTTGCCGTTGCTGCTCAGGTCGCCGCAAAGGGCTGGATTTTCCCGGAATTTTTTGGAAGCAAAAGCCAAGCCCAGGCCCCTGGCCATTTGGCCGCCTGTTGGGGCAATATCTGCCGTGATGTTATACCTGTTTTTTAAGTCCAGAAAATTGCCGGATTCATCAACGAATGCCGTCGCAAAATGGCAGTTCATTTGCCGCCCGCCGGAAAAGGGGTCGTTGTATGGGTCGCCGTATAACTGGGCGAAAAACTCGTCCAGGGTCATTAAATCCAAAGCGAGCATCAAGGTTTGGTCGCGATAGTAGCCGGAGCGGAAATCGCCTTTTTTCCAGGCGCGCGCCATGGCGACCTGGGCGACTTCTTTGCCGTCGCCGATTATCCCAAAGTTGGCCTTACCTGTCAGGACTTCTTTACGGGCAATGATGCTTGCTTCCCGACTTAGGCAACACAATCGAAAATCGGCAAGCACCTGTTGGCGATAGGAATCACTAAGTGTGACAGAAAGGTCTTTTTTCGCTGACAATTTCGTTTCAATCATAATTTTATTAGAAAGGCGCACAAAAGTAAGACGATTTCCCCTAATTTTGCCCCCCGAAATCAATACCACCATTTATCACGCAACTAAAACAGGCTACTGACTCATGTCTACCGACCCGAAATTGAGGTACAGCGACGAGGATTTGCAAGAATTCAAGGCACTGGTTGACGCTAAATTGGCGCAAGCTCAAGAAGAATTGGCTACCACTGAAAGACAAATAGCTGATCTGAACGAAAATGGATTTAACCAACAAGGTGGCGATTGGTACGATGACAGTACTGCGCACACCGATTTGGAAATGTTGCAACGGATGCTCACCCGGCAGCAACGCCATGTTCAGGATCTGAAAAACGCATTCCTGCGGATCCAGAATAAAACATACGGAATTTGTACCGTAACTGGCTTACTGATCAGCAAAGAGCGGCTTAGGCTCGTGCCTCATGCCACGAAGAGCATTGATGGCAAAAACATGAGCAACTCCAATTCACCCCGGGAAATCAACAGCAGCAGCAGCAGCGGTGATTTCTTTCCAGGTGCTGACGACGACGACCGGCCCGTAGGCAAGCCTATCGGCGACAAAGTAAGGCTTTCCAATGGCAAGCGGCCACCAGCTGCTGCCGGGGAAGACTGGGAAATAGACAACGAGACAATGGAGGATTCCGGTTATCAACGCCGGAAGTTCGATGACGACGAGGACAATTAGTGTAGAACAATTCTCCAGATTAAATTTAAGGTAAATGAGCCGTCCATATTTTTGGGCGGCTTTTTTTTGGCTGCCTTAACGACGACCTTCTTGCCCTTTCCAAAAAGAGAAGAGCCATCCCCTTCGGAATGGCTCTTCTGCTTTTGGTGAAATAATGGCCAGTATACCCGGAGGTCAAGCGGCCATGATCGAATGATTTAAGCTTTAGCCTTTTTTGTTTTGGCAGCCTTGACGGGCGCATCCAACACTTCTGTTTTAGCTGCTACAGCTTTCCCTTCAATGATATCTTCTTTCAACAGGTCGACCACGAATGCCGAAGCCACGAACACGGAAGAATAGGTACCGAACAGTACGCCAATGAACATACCGAACGCAAATCCTTTGATGGCCCCGCCGCCGAAAATAAACAGCAGCAACACCACAAAAACGACCGTGCCGGAGGTTATCAAAGTACGACTAAGGGTCGTATTGATCGCCATGTTGAAAACTTCTTGCTTGGGTCTTCCTCTGTAATTGGCCATAAACTCACGAATACGGTCGTAAACGATAACCGTATCGTTCACTGAGAAACCAATTACGGTCAGGATACAGGCAATGATAGCCTGGTCAATTTCCAAAGAGAACCATACGTTTCCATGCAACACTGTGAAGAAGGTCAGCGTAATGAGGACGTCGTGGAAAAGAGCCAGTACAGCGCCCAGGGAGAACTGCCAGCGGTTAAAACGCACCAGGAGGTACAAGAATATTAATCCCAGGGACCAAAGTGCTGCCCAGAACGAAGAGTTGCGGATGTCGTCAGCTACCGTTGCGGATACCTGACTTGAGGCAGTAATGTGCGTGCCATTGCTATCTGTCTTTTTAAATGATTCATAATCGACCGAAACGCCGGCTGTCGTGATGCCTTCATGTAATTTTTTGGTGACGCGTTCAACCACATCATCGCCGCGCTCGTTGATCAAGTAAGGCGTGGTGATATTGTAGGTGTTGTCACCACTGATCGTTTTGATGATGGTATTGCTTCCAAAAGCATTGGTAAGCGCTGTATTTAAAGGCTCCAGGCCAATGGGCTTGTCAAATTGTACATTGAAAGAGTAACCACCTTTAAAGTCGACGCCCAATTCGAATCCGCGCTGAAAGTAGGAAACTACGCCCACAGCAATAAGGACGAATGAAAAAACATACGCATACTTACGCTTGCTGATCCAGTCGTAGTTGATGCCTACCAGCCATTTTTCAGACCATGGGAAGCTATAGCTGATGGAGCGGCCTTTTTCCAGCCACCATTCAGTCATGTAGCGGCCCACCAGTACAGCGGTGAAAAGGGATGTCAGGATACCGATTGCCAGTACTGTGCCGAAGCCCTTGATTGGGCCGAGGCCGAAATAGATCAAAACGACGGCCACCAGCATGGTGGTTACGTTTGCGTCAAGAATTGCCGGCAATGCGCGGGAGAAGCCCGTTGTAACAGCTTTGCCCATGGCCAGGCCATCGCGTAGTTCTTCACGGATACGTTCATATATGATTACGTTCGCGTCAACAGCTGTCGCCAGGGTCAAAACGATGCCCGCTATGCCTGGCAAGGTTAGTACGGTGCCCATGGAGGCCAGGGTGCCCAGGATAAAGAAGATGTTGGCGAGAAGTGCAATCACGCTCACCCAACCGCCGCGGTTGTAGTAGGCAACCATGAAGAAACACAGGAAGAGCACCGACAAGAGCATCGTTATCAATGACTTGTTGATATTCTCTTCACCCAATGATGGGCCAACCTGGCTTTCTTGAACGATATGTGTGCCGGCAGGAAGTTTACCCACTTGCAGAATCTGTGCAAGGTCGGTTGCTTCCTCCAGCTTGAAGCCGCCGGTAATGGAAGAACTGCCGCCAGTGATCGGGTTGATAACCCTTGGTGCGCTTACCACCTCGTCGTCCAAAACGATGGCAATTTCGCGGTTGCCGTTGTTGGCAGCTTTTGTTGTCATTTCTGCCCAGGTGCGGGCGCCTTCGTTGTCCATTTGCAGGCTGACAGCAATGTCGCCCGTGGTAGGGTCAGGATTGGCGCTGGCGCTTTTTACAACAGCGCCATCCAGTGGCGCAGCTTCAGAACCTGGCAACCTTTTTATGGCATATAGTTCGTACTTTCCATTGAGCGAGGTCAATGAAGCTTCTGTTTCGCCTTCTACAGGTTTGCGGCTGTAGCGGAATTCCAGGTTTGCCGGAAACTTTGCCTTCACATCATCCCGGCTGAAGTATTCTGTCAGGACACGGATCTTGTTTTTATCGACCCAGCCAATTACGGCAGTGCCGCCCTGCTGGTTCAAAGCGATCAGGGAAAGCAGCGGGCCTGCTTTTTGTTGGGAGGGGTCGGCGGCTTTGTCGACAACCTTCATCACTTTGGCTTGGGTGGAGTCGGGCAGACCGTTGGCGCCGAGGGGGAACTCATAAATGGTATCCTTAACCGTAACTGCATTTGTGTCCACGCCTGAACTCAGCATCAAATCGGCATCAGTGAGGCCCTTGAACACGCCCTCGTCCGTTATGCGGTAGGTATCCCAAAACTCAAGCTTAGCCTGGCTTTGGAGCATCGTGCGGGCGCGCTGTGGGTTTTGAATACCCGGCAGCTCTACCTGAATCAGGTCGCGCGCAGCATCAAGGCTCACGTTTGGCTGAACCACACCTAATTTGTCGATACGCTTTTTGAGCAGGTCGTAAGTTTGTCCAACAGTGCCATCAGCTGATTTGCGGATGATGTTAATCACTTCAGCGTCCGGGGTGTCAAACTTGATGCCACTACCTTCGTTGCGGGCGAAGATTGAAGCCATAGGGCGACCGCCGCTAATTTCTCTCCATGCCTGTGCAAACTGGTTGATGAAATTGCCCTGCTGTGTGCGCTGCATTTCAGTAGCTTTGTCGAGGGCTTGCAGGAATACAGGGTCTGTGCTGTTTCCGGAATAGCTTTTAACGAAATCGCGCAAGTCTACCTGTAGCAAAACGCTCATGCCGCCTTTCAAGTCGAGGCCCATGGCCAACTGACTTTTCTTCAAGTCTGCATAGGTGAATTTTTTAATGAGTGGAATCTCAAACACTGTCTCGGTCGAAAGCGAGTCTAGATATTCGGAATAATAAGTGCGCCAACTTGTGTTGGGGTCTTTTGCCGATGATTGGTCGGCATAACTGCGTGCTGCTGATTCAATGCCGTTCGTCGGGATGACGAGCAAGTATTGATACAGGCACACTATCGTGAGCGCAATGAGGAAAAATCGTACAACGCCTTTGCTTTGCATACCTCGAAGGAGTAAATGGTGCTAAAATATGTGAGAAAAAAGTAGTCGTTAAGGGAGCACTGAAAGCACACCCTTTGAAAAAAGTGCGCAAATATAGGCAGAATGCGAAAATCAAAAGCCTTTCGGCCAAAAAACTTACCAAGTCTTGTCCTGATTCCAAAAAGGAGGGAAGAATTCCGAGGCATCTCTTTGCCGCCTTGCTTCTTCTTCTGCCTCCCAGGCGCGCTGGGCTTTGGTCTTGTCAAACACATCCGGAGGGAGAAAGGGCGTTTTTATTTCAGCTTCGGAACGGGCATGTCGTGCGGCTTCAGCTTCTTCCTCCTCCTCTTCTAATTCTGCTTTGAAAAAATAAGCGACAAAAATACCGACCATGCTGCCCAACAGGTGGCTTTCCCAGGAAATTCCCTCCTGATCGGGCAATACCCCCATAAACATCCCGCTGTACAACAACATGACGATGCCCGACAGTACGATGGAACGCAGGCTTCTGCGAAAAACGCCGTTCCAGAATATGAAAGCAACCAGCCCGTACACTACGCCGCTGGCCCCGATATGGGATACCGGGCGGGCAAACAGCCACACCGCTGCACCAGTCAAAAAATAGATCAGCCAAAATGCCTGCATCGCGACTTTTCGGTAGAAATACAAACTGATAAAGGCCAAAACAAAAAGGGGAACGCTGTTAGAGATCAGGTGCTTCCAGCTGCCATGCACCAAGGGGCCTGTGACCAGGCCGCGCAAGCCCCAGGCCCTCCGCGACATGATTCCATAAGCGCCTGGGTCAAAATTGTCGGCTATTTGCCAAAGGTGTACCAGCCATAAAAACGCTACGGCCAACAAGGGGAACCTCAGGCTTTCGATAAAATGCCTGCGCGTAAGTTCGAGGCTATCGGAATCGCTTTCAAGTAATGACATGTATACGGTGTTGCTCGCAAAGCCTTGAAAAACGGCGTCATCAGGGCGCTACAAAAATATTCTTTTTGGAAAAGGCGCTGGACGAAGGTTTTCCAATGCCCAAGCGAAGTCCTACGCCAAAAGACGCGCCAAAAGCCCCTGGCGCTGACTGAATGTCAGGTACCAACCGCAAGGAAAGGTCGTCACTTACGTCAAAAGTCTTTAAATGGGCATCCACAAAGGCATCGGTGACCGCCAGGAGGTAGGTGATGCCCAAAAACAGGTAACTCTTTTCGGTATAGCCCCGGTAAATATCCCGGTAGCTTTTCAATTGGGCCTCGCTCATAAATATATAAGGCTCTTCGGTGGGGGTGGTAGAATCGTCCCCGTCGACAACCCATTTGTAGTTGGTCTTCAATGCTTTGTATTGCTTGTCGTTTGTCAGTGCCAGCCAGGTCATGCCCCCCAGGGCCCCATAAACGATGGGTATTTTCCACCATTTCTTGTTGTAAGCCTGCCCTGCGCCGGGCAACATAAACGAGAGCAGGGCGGCAGTCCGCGGGTTGGGGTAGTTTTTTGTGAAATGGCGATAATAGAAACTTTCGCGCTTTTTAGCAGCTGCAGCACTGTCTGGAGCTGCAATTTGGGGTTGTTGTAAGGGCGCTGAAACACCTCCTGTCCTTTTTTTTTGCGTCGCCATGGAATCTGACACAACGGCAGGAATAGAGTCCTTTTGCAACGAAAGGGAATCGGGTTGTTGCGCCTGAGTAAGAAATGCAATGGTGCAAAAAAGGTAAATCAGCAGGAAAAGCCGCATGGCATAAATTTAAGGGAGAAACGTGGGACAGCGGAAAACGTTGCCACATTGGCTGGTTTTCTACTTTTTTGGGCGCTAATTATCCAAACAGCAGAGATTGGCCTGCAAGCTCATCTTCCAGTCTGGTTTGATCCTGCTCCCTAAGTGATGATGCTGGGGCATCGGGCAACAAGCGTTTCACGATGCGCAATTGGTGGGTATAGCGGTCGAGTTCTCGATTGAATATTCCAAAATGGTCCAGCTTGTCTACCCTTACCTTGCCACTGGCGTGAATGATATGGCAATCGGGCAAGATGATGCCCACATGGTTGATATTTCCTTTGCCGTTGTCGAAAAATGCCAGATCGCCTGCCTGGCACTCTTCCATAAAGTCTATGGGCCGCCCTTGGGTCACTTGTTGCGCGGCGTCGCGCAGGAGCGGCACGCCGGCGATTTTGAAAACCATCTGCGTGAGGCCCGAGCAATCAACGCCGAAGGGCGAACGGCCTCCCCACAAGTATGGGGCGTGCAGGTAGCGCCGTGCAATTTTTACTACCCATTCATGTCCGAGGTGTTGCTGGTTTGGCGTAACAACCGGGCCGGAAAACTGGAAAACCTGCTCCCCAAGCTGGCAACGAAGCCCGTCATAATTCGGCAGTACAGCGCCCATAGTCAGTGGAACGAAATAATCCGCGGCCATCAAGCCTTCTACAAGCGATAAATTGAGCGTTTGTTGCTCCCGATAGGATTCGAATTCGCTGGCTGTCAGGCGGATCAACTGTTTTGAATCCACCCAGCCGGTATAGCCATCCCAATCGCACACAACAAAGCGCCAGGTATCTTTGGAATCCTGCACTTCCACGGTTTCCCCAAAGAGCAATTGGGAAACCATTTCGCTCTTGTCTGATGCTTGAGCGCGAATGGGGGCGATGGCGACTTGGCAGGCTGCGTAATCCAAAATAAATAATTTGATATTGAGCTGGTTAGATAATTTGATAATGGTGCTTCCGATCTAGCGTTGAATCCGTACAAAATAAATCGAAATACTAAGATTTTGTGTTGTTAGCACATCATCTAGTCATCATATTATCTCATTGAAATATTTGAAATTATGGCCGTTTTCAATCTTTTGCAGCGATTCGTAAATCAGGCGGATGAGGTTGTTTACGTCATCTTTGTGCGCCATTTCCACGGTAGTGTGCATATAGCGCAAAGGCAAAGATATTAAAGCAGAAGGCACCCCACCATTGGAGTAGGCAAACGCATCGGTGTCGGTGCCGGTAATGCGGCTGGCAGCTTCGCGCTGGAAGGGGATTTCTTTTTCGGTGGCCGTATCTATTATTATGTCCAGCAGCTTCTGGTGTACCGCTGGCGCAAAAGTCACAGAGGGGCCATTTCCCGTACGCACATCACCATGCTTTTTGATGTTGACCATAGGTGTATGGGTGTCGTGGGTAACATCGGTGATGATGGCCACATCGGGTTTGATGGTTTGGGTAATCATTTCAGCGCCCCGTAAACCGACTTCTTCTTGTACGGAGTTGACGATGTAGAGCGTGTATGGCAGCTTGATGTTGTTTTCTTTCAGCAATCGGGCCACTTCAGCTATGCAGAAGCCGCCGATGCGGTTGTCGAGGGCCCTGCCCGTGTAATATCGGTCGTTGAGGATGGTAAACTCATCCTGGAAAGTGACGACACAGCCGACATGGATGCCCATATTCAGGATTTCATCTTTGTCTTTGGCTCCCAGGTCGATGGTAATGTTGTCGAGCGCAGGGGCCAGGTTAGCGTCTTTGTCGGTACGGGTATGGATGGCCGGCCAGCCAAAAACGCCTTCAATTTTCCCGCCTTTGCGCAGGTGTACCCATACGCGCATGGAAGGAGCGATTTGAAAGTCGCTGCCACCATTGCGGATAACGTGGAGGAACCCGTCGTCGCTGATATGGTTGACAAACCAGGAGATTTCATCGGCATGTCCCTCGAAGACCACTTTGAATTTCTGGCCTGGGTTAATGATACCGTAGGCGGTACCATAATTATCGAGTTTCCAATCGTCGATGTATGGTTTGAGGTATTCGAGCCAAAGTTTTTGCCCACTCCATTCAAAGCCAGTCGGGCTGGCGTTATTCAGGTATCGGCGCAGGAATGATTCAGAATTGGGCGTAATTATTTGCATGCGATGAAGGTAGGTTCCTGGATGCGGGTGATTTTAGTAAGTTTGATATTATTCAGGTACAAGGGTTATACATAAAGGGCGCCCCAACCATTCGGATTTTCGCGCCATTGTTTCAAGGTGTTGAGGTCGCTATCGCTCACATAGCCCATTTTGATGGCTTCGGGAATAAGCGCCTCGTAGTTTGTAAGGGTTTGAAATTCAATGTTTTTTTCAGCAAATGCTGATTTTGCTTTTTCAAAACCGTATTGAAAAATTGCCAAAACGCCAACCACGACAGCGCCTGTATCCCGGATTGCCTCTGCCGCCACGATGCAACTGCCGCCTGTGCTGATGAGGTCTTCCACCACCAAAACGCGTTGACCTGCGTTCAGTTCGCCCTCGATAAGGTTGCGGCGGCCATGGTCTTTGGGACTGCTTCTTACGTAAATAAAAGGCTTCTCCAGCGCGTCTGCCAGCAGCGCCCCATGTGGGATACCTGCTGTGGCGACACCTGCCACAACATCAAAGTTACCGAATACTTTGGACTTTTCGGCCAGACACTTTTTAATGAATGTACGGACAGCAGGGTAGGAGAGTGCTACGCGGTTGTCACAGTAAATGGGCGATTGGATGCCAGATGCCCAGGTGAACGGGTCATTAGGGCTGAGTTTTATCGCTTTGATTTCCAATAAGTTGCGCGCTACTTCCGCTTCCATCGCATCATTTTTTTCAATTGTAAAAGGGCAGTTGGGTATCATTGCACCCTCGGAATGTATCAATTTATACGAAAATCAATCCTTCCCAATGAGGCTGCAAAAGTATAAAATCTATATTAACGGCAAACCAGTTTTCCTTGCAGAACGTACGCAAGCTACAGAAATCGGCATTTTGCCCGATAAAAACAACTTCGTCGGCCAGTATGTGGGCAAGAAAAAGATGATACGGCAATACCTGGACCTGCTCGACAAGAACAAATCAGTGGAGTCTGTGGCCTTATATGCCGAGAATCTGGATCAGTTATGGGCTGATTTTCAATCCTGTTACAAGGTTCAGGAAGCTGCTGGGGGCTATGTGCTGAACAGCGAGGGCCGGTTGCTGGTTTTTTACCGGAGAGGTAGTTGGGACATGCCCAAGGGCAAGATCGACCCTGGAGAAACGCCGGAAGAAGCGGCTGTTCGGGAAGTGCGCGAAGAAACAGGCCTGGTCAACATCACCCTCGGCCCATTTTTGATGCACACCTACCATACCTTCGAACAAAAAGGGCAGCGCATCCTGAAAAAGACCTGGTGGTACCACATGCAAACCAGCAACATGGCACTTGTGCCACAAACAGAGGAAGATATTGAAGAGATTCGCTGGGTGGAGCCTGCCTCGTGGTTACACTCAGAAATCAATGTGTACGGCAATATCCGGGAGGTGATAGAAGCAGGGATAGCTCCTGGAGAAGAATAATTCTCAGTTTTTTTAAAAACAATTTGAAAAGCTGGGTAATTTTATTGTACCTTTGCAGCCGCTAAATCGCGGAGTGGAGCAGTTGGTAGCTCGTCGGGCTC
>CAYVPM010000002.1:0-21598 GCA_964453475.1 uncultured Saprospiraceae bacterium
AGGGATATGCTCCTGTGCGTGCCCGTGCTTCGCCAAGTCTTTTTACGACAAAAGGCGCATCGCTGGTGCAGTGTATGGCCTGCATGGAAGCGATGACTCCGAGTTTCGAAAACCTGGGTATATCTGCCACATCCAGGTGCTGGGCATGTTCGATACGCCAACGCCGGGCTGCATCACCGGATGTCTGGCGCCCAGAAAATGCATTTTCAAAAACATTCAACACCTCGCGGTTGGCCCGGTCGCCTATGGCATGTACGCACAGTTGCAGATCGTGCTTAACACACTGCGTCGCAACGGATTCAATAACTTCAATGGGTGTGGTATTTTGGCCGACAAAGTCTGGCTTATCGTTGTAAGGCGCCAGCAACCAGGCGCCATAAGAGCCCAATGCGCCATCGAAATACGCTTTCACGGCCCGGCTGGTAAAATGTTTCCGCCCCAAACCTATTTGTGGAAAATCGGCCAGTTTGTACATCTCTTCGCTTTTCGGTTGGCTTATCATCGCCCAAAGCCGGATGGGCAAGCGGCCAGCTTCGGCCAAGCGGCGAAATTGCTGCAATGACCAAAAACTACTGCCTGCATCCTGAAAAGAGGTGATGCCGTTTTGCAAACATGCTTCCGATGCCAATCTGACGGTTTCCTCCAAATCGGCCTGCCTTTTTGATTCCGGACTTTTGTTCTGCCAATTATCAAATGGCTGTGTAATCAAGTCCATGGCATTTTCTTCAAAAATACCGATCGCGTTGCCTTTTGGGTCGCGCACAATACGGCCGCCAACGGGATCGGGTGTTTCTTTTGAAATGCCCGCCATTTGCATCGCTTTGGCATTGGCCATCAAGCCGTGCCCGCTGGCATGAAACAGTACCACCGGGTTGTCGGGCGATATAGCGCTCAACGCTTCGTGATAGGGATAGCCATTTACCGTAAGCCCGGGGGAAGTGTTCCATTTTTCCTGGTGCCAGCCTCGGCCTTCAATCCAGTCGCCTGGGGCTGTAGCTTTCACTTTTGGCCCTACGAACCCGACAATTTCTTCCCAGCTTTTGGTGTTCAAAAGGTTGAGGGTTTGCATGCTTTGGCCCAGGCCCAGAAAATGGCCATGCCCTTCAATAAAGCCAGGCATGGCAAAGCTCCCCTGAAGATCAATCATTTGAGATTTATCGTTCGCCAACAACTTTATGCTTGCATCATCGCCCAAGGCCATAATGGTATCGCCTGAAATAGCAATGGCCGTTATATTAGTATAGGCAGTATCGCCCGTAAAAAACTGGCCGTTGAAGAGAATCATGTCTGCTTTGGGAACAGCCTTAGGCTGCGCACAACGGGTATTGCAGGTTAAAACCAGCAGAATGGAGGCGACAATAGAAAAGAAGTTTTTCATAACGCATTTGGTGATGGCGACAAAAAAGCCCACGCTGCATACGGAGCAACGTGGGCAGGGCCTATTACAATAGAATGGTTGCTCTTATACTTCAACTTTCCGGTAGGAAACTTCCTTCAGAAAGTTTTCGAGAATATCGTTGAACTCGTCAGGCTTTTCCATCATGGGGGCATGGCCGCACTTGTCGATGAAGAAAAGCTTGGAATTTTCTATCAATTCGTTAAATTTTTCAGCGACAAAAGGCGGGGTTATGGTATCCTGCCGGCCCCAGATAAGCAGTGCAGGCGCTTTGATGTTGTGGAGCTTGTCGCCCAAATTATGCCGCACGGCTGATTTTGCGGTCGCTACCACGCGTATGGCTTTGTTTCGGTCGTTGACGATGCCGAATACCTCGTCGACCAGTTCTTTGCTGGCAACTGCGGGGTCGTAAAATGTCTCTCCCGTTTTGTTTTTGATGTACTCGTAGTCGCCACGTTTCGGGAAAGCAGTGCCGAAAGCGCTTTCAAAAAGGCCCGAACTGCCCGTGAGCGTTACCGACGCTACATTCTCGGGATGCGCCAAAACATACAGGATCGCAATATGCCCCCCCAAAGAGTTTCCAAGCACATGCACCTTATCGAACCCTTTATATTCAACAAACTTTGCCGCAAATTCCACCAGGCCTGTTACGGACACTTGAAATATGGGCAATTCATAAATGGGCAAAATGGGCACCACCACGTTGTAGTTATCAGCAAAGCGTTTTACAATGCCTTCAAAATTACTCAAAGCGCCGAAAAGCCCGTGCAACAGCATAAGGTTTTCACCCTTGCCGCCCGACTCTATGTACCGGAATCCGTTTTCTTCTATTATTTGTAAATCCATGCGCTGTTGCTTCGTGTGAATGGGCAAAAGTAGAAAAACAGTTTAGAGCTTGTTGATTATTTTCGTTTAAAGCAAAAAAAGTTCTCTTTTTACTGCTTTTTTACCTGTTTGGGGGTGCTTTTGTGGCATCCATGCTTATTTGAAAACAGCATTCATGGTTTCCCCCTTAAAAAACGCTGCAATTTATCTAAAAAGTCATTCAATTCTCCGATTCGAGCTTTTGTAGCAAGCCCACAGGATTACGCCCAACAACAAGGTAGCTCCCGTTTGGTGGAGCACTCCGAGCGTCACGGGTAATTCCCCGACACAGTTAATCAAGGTAAGGATTCCCAACAATACTTGTATGCTAAGCATTGTCAGCAGCACCCAAATCGCAGCCCGGTTTTGGGGCAGCTTATCCTGCCGCAGCACCCGCCATGAAAACCATATCACCAGGGCGCTGAGGAAGTAGGCCGTGTTGCGGTGCAAAAACTGTATCAAGGTTGGCATAAACGGGTTGGTATCGTATTGCAAAAAACTCTCGGTTACCCAATGACTCGAATCGAACAGCAGTGCCGGCAGGTACTCGCCGTGCATATCGGGCCAGGTCGGGAAAAACAGTCCGGCCTTCGTACCCGACATCATGGCGCCCAGGGCAATTTGGAAAAACGCCACGCCAAAGATTATCCAGAGGCTCCGCTTCGCGCCTGCTATTTGCCAGCCTTGCGGGCGTGGTTTGTGCGCAATGAAAAAGGTCCACAACAAACAAGAGAATATCAGCAGGCCCATGCACAGGTGCAAGGTAAGGTTGTAGGCGTTTACCCAAGGGCGCGCGCGCAAGCCGCTGGCCACCATTGCCCAGCCGAAAAAGCCTTCCAACCCAGCCAACACCACCACCACGATAAGCCAGTTCTTCAAATCGCGCGACAACATGCCGCGCCATAAAAACCACACAAACGGGCCAATGAACACAAAAAACATCAGGCGGGCCCATAAGCGGTGGAAGTACTCCCAGAAAAAGATAAACTTGAACTGATCCAGCGTCATGCCTTTGTTGATCATGCGGTACTGGGGCGTTTCTTTGTACAGGTCGAATGTTTCATTCCAGGCTGCCTCGCTCAAAGGCGGTACCGTGCCTGTTACAATTTCCCAGCGCGTGATGCTGAGCCCACTGCCCGTAAGCCTGGTGACCCCTCCAATGACGATCTGCAAAAAAACCATCACAAGGCCCGCTATGAGCCAAATTTTTACGGCCTTGGAAATGTTCGACGCTTCTGCCCAGCGGATAAAACTGCTTGCCATTTTTTAAAATTTGATAGACAATTAGAAATGAATGGTTTGAGGCGCAATGTTTTAAAACAAAAACCAATGTTTCGTTTTTCCGTTTTCCGCAAAGTGAGATCCCTTTATTAATTAAAAATGATTTAATAAATAAAAGCCTGCGGCCATCATCATGGGTGTTAGTTTGTGGAAAACCGCATAACTGAAAATAGCAACAGCGTTATTAAGAGCAGTTACCAACTTTATCCACAGGTTATCCGCAGTACCATTCCCAATGTATCAATGTTTTGCACGGTTACACACATCGAAAGCTGAAAATGTTCAAAAAGGACGTGTTTAACTTTTAGCTGAAACGGCTTGTGTGAATTGGCGTTTGTAATTTCGGGTTTGTAAACACAGGTTTTCGGGTTTCGTTGTTTTTGTTGAATAATTTAGGGCACAGTGTTGGCGGATGTTTGGGAAGTCACTGGTTATCCACAAGGTTGTTAGACCAGGGCAAGTTTCGTTTATATATGAATATGAAGGGTATAAGTATATTATTTTTCACCTTGTTTATAACTGTTTTAAACAAATCGTTCGGTCGATTAATGTGCGGAAGATGAGCAGATTATGTTTTACAGCTTTGAGATTATTTGGTATTGAAGGGCAGGAGCGTATTAGATATTTGGAAAAACTTGAAACAATTTTGCACACGCAGGTCATGTAAAATACAGCACAGGCCGGCACAAACTGTCCATATGTCGTACTTTTTACGCGACCCCATACAACTCTATGAAAGCGCGATACCGCGCGTCCTTTTCCAACACTGCTGCATTGCCAATCATAATAAGGTGTTCCCTGGCCCTGGTCAGCGCAACGTTCAATTTTCGGTCAACACCTTCCGAACTGATGTTGAGCAGCGCATTGAGCTGCCATTCTGAATGTACACAGGTAGAAATGATGATGATATCGCGGGCGCCCCCCTGGTAGCGTTCCACCGTATCCACCGTTATTTCTTCAGGGTCGATGCCGGCAGCGCTCAGCACGGAGCGGATTTGTGCAATTTGTGCGCGCCAGGGCGTGATGATGCCCAGTGATTTTTCGGGCTCCCATTTTTTCTGGTTCTTTTTCCACAATTGTTTGAAAAACAGCACCATGTTGGCGCATAGCGCGGCTTCTTCTTCGCTGGTCTTTTGGCTGGATGCTTGTAGCGGCGTTGCCGCAACGGGCAGGAAAAGCACCCTCCGGGAAGCAAGCAATTTGCCCAGTTCCGGCAAGTGGTCGGGCATTTTATAGTCAATGGCCGCACTTTGTGTTTTCCCATCAAATACTTTCAACTTTTCATTGTAGAACCATTTCCCCGGGAAATCCATGATTTCCTCGTGCATCCGTCCCTGGCGTTCCAA
The DNA here is from genome assembly GCA_964453475.1 of uncultured Saprospiraceae bacterium. Taxonomy (GTDB): domain Bacteria; phylum Bacteroidota; class Bacteroidia; order Chitinophagales; family Saprospiraceae; genus M3007. The sequence goes on from CAYVPM010000002.1 coordinate 4,888, forward strand.
CTGGTCGTAAGCCCAATGCCAGCCATTCTTGATGCACCGCAAGTACAATCGTTCAAAGTAAGAATCTCGCAAATCCACGATGCCGATGCTGTTGAGGTCGGGGTCGCCAACCACTGTGCTGTCTGAGCGTTGTGCGGTCACGGCGGGCAGTTGCCGGTGGTCGCCAATGAGGGTAAAATGTTCGAAACGGGTAAGCAGGCCAATCAATTGAGGCTCCAAAATTTGGGATGCTTCATCTACGACCAGCCGATGGAATTTTTTGAGCTTCAGCAAGCCTTCATTTTGGCTGAAGGAAGCGACGGTACTCACAAAAATTCGATGGCTTTCCAGCACTGCCCGCAGTTCGGCGCGGTTCGTTGCCCCTGCAATTTTTGTTTGCAGCAATTGTCCTGAAAAACGCTCCGCGGCTGCGTGCTTGCCGCCGATGCGGATGTATTGCTTGCGAATATTGCCGCCGATAGCATCCAGGGCTTCACAAATTTCATCTACTGCCCGGTTGGTGTAGGCGAGCAGCAACAAGTTGTCGGAAGTGTCTCCCATCACCCATTTGGCAATGTCGCGCAGCATGACGCTCGTTTTTCCGGTTCCGGGCGGACCCCAAAGCAGGAAAAAATCTTTGGAGGCGCTTATTTTTTCGAGCAGGTTTTGGGGTTGTATACCTGGGGCTGCTTGACCGGTACCAATGCCCATTACTTTCTCCCGCATGGTTTTACCCGTCTCGGCCCATTCCAGCAAACTGCGGTACATGGCGACAAAGCCGGAATCGAGCATATCAGGCTCGAGGCACCACAGCCCATTGGTTTCAAAAGGCTTGAGGTTGTGCTGTTGGAAGCGCAACTGCACTTCAATCCGGTCTTTGTCCAAATGGGTGATCGTACATTTGATGATCTGGTGTTGCAGCACGGTGTCGGTTTCCGAAAAGGCAGGGTACAGTACCGCGATATCTCCAACCCTGAAATTGGCGAGGGTATTGGTTTGTGCTGTCTTTTTGAAAACAATGTTTTGATCGGGCTTATCGGCGCGGTTTTCCAGTATTTCGAGGTGGCTTAGAATATTGAAATTCAGCAATTTATCTTCAAAATTTCCGCGCCACAGGCTTGCGTGGCCAGTCATGGCATCGCTGTTTTCTTCCCCCACTTTGGCCAGCCAGTGTTCCCGTGCCACAAAACCGGTAAAGGCATTGAAATATTTTTTTTCAAGCATGGACAGTCCCTCATAAGCTTTTTCAAAACGGGCAAAATCACGCGCCGTGAATCCCTGTCCTTTCGCCGATTTGAGGCGTGTGATAACGGCAACGGCATCATCGCCCGGTTGTATCTTGCTGAGCAACCTTTCGATGGCTACCAGTTGGTTCCGTACCTGCAAAGCTTCCCATTGTTCCGGTGCGATGCTGGGCGCAAAACGCAATTGGTTTACATCCACCCCGGAGTACAGGATGTATTTCAGCGGGTCAATTTGTTTTCCAAAAACGGAACGGACCAGCAAATCATAGAGCAAGGTTTGGGTGAAATGGCTGCGCGAGATGCCGTAACTGTTTGGCTTGTACGGCGATCCGCTTTTAAGTTCAACGATGGCAGACTGATCGCCTTTGCGGTAAAACAGGTCGAGCCGGCCCTGGATACCGTATTGGTTGGAGAAAAAAGCGGGTTCCAGCATGCAATTGGCCGGGTCGATGCCTTGCTGTGCAAACCCGGATACCGCCATTTTTTTGATGTTTAAAAAATGTTTTTGGGCTTTTCCCGACACATTTTTCACCTGAGCATCACTCATGGGCGCGTAGATGAAGGGGTAGAGCTGGAACGTTTCCAAAAACAGTTTTTGCCATTCAGCGTCGGGTTCGTTGAGCAGCCGGTCGAGGAAGAAATTGGCGATGTTTCCCAATAAAATCGGCTCGGTTGTTTCATGGGGCAGGAATTTCCGCACGAGGTAGGCATAAGGCTCGGCGCCGGTATCCTTGAAACATTCTGCGATAGCGGAGACATCCATCAGGTAGTCGGGCTCCACAATGATTGCCCTGGGCATACAATAACCCTCGGCATCGATATCGGCTTCCAACAAGTTGAGTGTCACCGGGAATCCGAACACTTTGCGGATTAGCTGAACCGTGGGCATGAAGTTTTCATTGCGGTCGGGGATGCCGTAGCGCACCCGGATTTCATGGGCAGGATCTTCTTCGTCGCGGGCTACAAAATATTGTTGCTCCGGCACGTCGCGCACAGCAAGCACGCGAAAAGTGTTCCGGGCATAGGATTCAGCAGAAGGCGCATCGTCGAGGAAATCCGGCTCGGGCGCTGCTTCTGGCATTTTGCTGAGCAATTCCACCGATTCCAGCACAGCGGCTATGCCAGATTGCACCAATTGTTCGGAAGCTGTGCTGCCGCCGCGCACCCGTTTTGCGGCCAGGCGGAACTGGTGTATGCGCCGCAGGGCATCTTTTGAAAACTGGAACCGCTGACCGGCGTAACAGATGCGGGCAAAAAAGGTACTGAAAGCGATCTGTTCTTGTTTTGTGGCTTCAAAAAAGGCGCGTTCCATCAACCCGATCAAAGCCAGCACCTTTTCTTTTGGCGTCCAGCTGCTTTGCCCGGAAATTTTTTCGGTTTCCCGAAGAAAAAGTGGAAGGATAGCCTCATGGAGCATTAGCGTGCCCAGATATTGTATTTCAGGATGCAATAAATAGCGCGGAAAGCATCGCGCCAGCCAATCTTTTTGCCCTCTGCGTAGGTACGTCCGTAGTAGGAAATTCCCACCTCGTAAATGCGCACCAGTGGCACACGGCTGATCTTGGCGGTCACTTCCGGTTCGAACCCAAAGCGTTTTTCTTTGAGTTTGAGATTCTTTAACATATCGGAACGGAATAATTTATAGCAGGTTTCCATGTCCGTCAAATTGAGATTGGTAAACATGTTGGAAACGAAAGTCAGGAACTTGTTGCCGATGCTGTGCCAGAAAAACAGGATCCGATGCGGCTTGCCGCCCATAAACCTGGAGCCAAAAACAACATCGGCATATCCGTCGAGGATCGGCTTGAGCAAGATGTTGAATTCTGCCGGATCATACTCTAAATCAGCATCTTGTATCACGGTGTACTTGCCGGAAGCATGTTGGATTCCGGTGTGTAGCGCTGCCCCTTTGCCCTGGTTTACCTGGTGCGCCAGGTATCTGATATTGAGTTCCGGGTTAGCGTCCATATAACGTTTGATGGCGCCTTCGGTATCGTCCTTGGAGCAATCATTGGTAATAATGATCTCCTTTTGCAGCCCGCCGATCAGTTCCACTGCTTTCACTTTGTCTAAAATCAGGTGAATGGTGCGCTCTTCGTTGTAAGCTGGTATGACTATTGATAGGTATTCAGACATAATTGTTTTGAAATGAGTAAGGTTTTTCTGTTTGGAAGAGCGAAGGTAATGTTGGTTTTATAAATACTTCAAAATGACAAGTTTGCGTCATTTCAAAATTTAACTAAAATACAACGCCAATTGAAAAACTTATTTCAAAATAATTACGTTAAACGTCTTGTAATCAATTGTTTAATCACTGTCCCAAAATTTTTAACTGAGTAGATATTATGGCTAATCGTCGTTCCAGTAAATTTCGCCGTCTTTGGCACAAGTCGCCAAAGCTCGCTATCGCTTATCTCCGTCGCAAAGTAACCCGTCAGGCCAAGCGGCTTGTCCCAATTGATGATTGGAACAAAAACTGGCTGGGAGAAGAAATGCGCCCGTTCAACAGCTTGCACAGTTAAAGTTGAAGATATTTAAGCCATTTAAGGGCTTTAACCTAATTTCGCTTTTTTAGCGGAGCTCAGGTTAAAGCCCTTTTTTCATCGCACTATGAACACTCGATTACGACTGAAAAAAAAGCACGAAGCGCGCACCCGGACTTTCCGACGGAAAATGGCTTATGCTTTTGTTTACCCATTTAGTTCAGGTATAGTCATTTATGGGGGATTGATGACCTTTTCTGCTGTATTGACCAATGTCACGGGGCTTTTGCCACAAATTGCGGTGGATTTGTATGAAGGCGACCTGCACACCGCCAGTTCTATTTTTTTGTGGCTGTTTGCTTTTTTTCTGGGGGGCTTTTTTGCCGGATGGTGCGTCGAGCGGGAAAAGCTTTTGAAATGGCACTACCTGCATTTGGTGCCCTTGTTCACGGTTGTGGTTTTGTTCACGATGGTTGGCTTGTCCGACAAAAATTCGGAGACTTTCAACCCTATTTTTTTTCCTGTGATGATATTATTTTCCATCGGGGTTCAAAATGCCATGGTAAGCCTCACAACATCAACGTTGATAAAAGCCAGTCAGATGACGGGTGTGGTGAACGAGCTCGGGGTGGATATTGCCGAGATATTTCATTCAGAGGGAGAAAAAAGAAAGTTGATCCAAAGGGAAGCGCTCTTGCGCGTAATCGTCATGAGCAGTTTTTTGCTCGGTGCTGTGTTCAGTGTGGGCATTTTTCCGATGGTAGGGACGCGCATATTTTTATTTCCGGCAGGCATCATTGCTTTTGTCATATTGCGCAATCTCTTGACTTTCCGAAGGAAAGAATGAACCAAAGCACCGTTTTTTAGGTTAATTTTGCCCCGGCCAAGCCAATCATTTTCACTCTAATCAATTCGAGTTTCAACAAAATATTATGCCTGACAACGCAAATACACCACAGCAGCCCGCTATCAACATAGAAATTTCTGAAGAAATAGCCGAGGGCACATACTCCAATCTTGCCATTATTTCACATTCCAACGCAGAGTTTGTCGTGGATTTTATCCGGCTCATGCCGAACGTGCCGAAGGCAAAAGTAAAATCGCGTATTGTGCTCACCCCGCAACATGCCAAGCGTTTACTGGCCGCTTTGCGCGACAACGTGAACAAATACGAAATGCAGTTTGGAAAAATTGAAGAGCCGGATCAGCCGCTGCCGCCAATGAACTTCGGCACACCAACGGCGCAGGCTTAGAGAAAAAGCGAACACTTCATTTCATGGCGTGATCGGTGATTAGTGATCGGTGATTAGTGATCGGTGATTGGATGACCGGTGATTGGTGCACAGCATTCTGTTAACTTGAAATCTGTGTTTCAGCAGCGCTGGCCAATACATAATTCAGCTTTGGGTGCTGAAACTCGATACCATACAAAAGTACAAGCGCTGTGCACTAATCACCAATCACTAATCACTAATCACCAATCAACAATCACCGGTCATCCGGTCACTAATCACTGATAAAATAAGGAAGCTTACCTCGAGGAGAAAATCACGCGTTGTCGTCTTGCGTAATCCTGCTTATTCGTTCCATCAAAGCCGGGGAAGCCTTGTGTCGGGGCAAATTGTTTTTTAACCAGGAACGAAACGATTCGAAATCTGCAGATTCGGGTTGGCGGGCAATTGGTTTTTCGTAAAAAAGTTGGTTTTCAATAACTGGAAAAGCGTCTGGATTATCGGTGATAATTGGGCCGGGTTTGATTTGAGTCGGATCATTGGAGGTTTCGCCGAGCTGTTTGCGTGCATTTTTCATCGTGAAAAGAATTTGTACCAACATGTCAGCGCCTGACTTTCGCGCCCTTCCTTCACCATTGTTTCCATTGCCGGGAAAGCTGCTTTGTACCGATGAGGTGCCAACCTGATCGACGCATATTACGGCAGCTTGCCAATTGTTTGCGAGCATGGAAACAGTAGCGCAGGGGGCCGGGCAAGCTGAGACAGTTTGCCGAGCGGTGCTGAGATATTGACGTGTGAACAACATAGAAGAATTTTAAATTTTTAGAGGTTTGGAGGGGTTAAGGGTTATAATGGAAAGAGGGTCTGCCGGATGCGGAAAATTCCGCTAAGGCAAACCCTCTTTTTTTTACGTTCCAAGCGATGCTTGAGGTGCGGTATCATTTGCCACACCTGTTGCGATGCTGTCTTGCACGTTGTAACCTTGAGATTTGCCGTATTGGCTTAGTTGTTTTGCCAAGGTTTTGCGTGCACGGTGCAGGCGCGAGCGGACGGTGCCAATGGGCAAGTCGAGCAGTCCAGCCATTTCTTCATAGCTGAAGTCCTCCAGATCAAGCAGCACGACGGCGCGGAAAGCCGGTGTCAAGGAGTTTATGGCGCGGGTGGCTTCGTCGCCCATGCGGTCGTTCCCTTGTTCAGCGCGCAGGTTGCTGTAGCGTTGAGAAGCAGGTTCATCTTCATTGTGGTAGACCACGATGTCTTCGTAGTCAACTTTGTAGGGCTGTGTTTTGCGCTTGCGCCATTCGTTGATAAAGGCGTGTTGGCAAATCCGGAAGAGCCAGGCTTTCGCGTTTGTCTCTTCGGTGTAGCGCCCGATAAAGCGCCATGCCTTCAGGTAGGTTTCCTGAACGAGATCCTCAGCCGCTGTCGCATCGCCGGTCAGGCGATAGGCAAACGCGTGCACAGCGTCGAGCAGCGGAACGAATTCCTGCTCGAAGATGCGTGTGGCGGCGTTATTTGCCGTGTAGCTTAAGGTAGTCATAATAGGTTTGGTTTAGTGAACGGTACTGCAAAGGTGTCCGACTTTTGCGCATAACGCAAGGGGGAAATGGAAAGTTCCTGAAAAAAATTTTTTATATTACTTTTACACACTTTTTTTAATAGCCTTACCTGCAACATTTTCTCACAAAATATCCTCACCATGAATTCCAGCCTCTTCACACCGCGCCGTATCCTTATAGGTGTTGCCCTTTTAGCAGTACTATTTTTGTTGCGGGAGTGTTTTAAAACCCGAACGGCAGCAGCAGCAGCCCCGGATCAGGTAAATATTCGTTATGATGCAGCAGCGACCAATTTGAACCCTTACCTCACTGTAAAAGGTTCGGACCTTTATACCTGTGCGCGTATTTTTTCAACTTTTGGAGAAATGGACCCCAAGACGATGGAATTGATACCTGCGATAGTAAAGGAAATACCTGTGGCGCGCACCGTAACAGAAGGCCCACATTCCGGTGAATTGGCCTATGATTTTGAGATTCTTCCTGAAGTTGTGTGGGATAATGGCGCTCCCGTGACCGGGCATGATGTAGCGTTTACCCTGAAGCTCATATTTCACCCATTGGTTCCTTCAAAGGCATTCCTGAGTTATTTTAAAGACCTCGCTGGGATAGATATAGACCAACAAAATCCTCAAAAATTTACATTATACCTCAAACAATATTACATCCTGGCACTTGCAAGCATGTGCCAGGTGCCTATTATGCCGGCCTACAACTATGACCCATCGAGCCGTTTGGTCAATTTACCGATGGCCGATTTTTTGGATTCATCGAAATTGGGAGCATTTAAAACTGACCCCAATATGGTAGCCTTTGCGGAAGAGTATCAACAGCCCAAATATGCCAATGACCCCAAAAGTATTGTAGGCAGTGGCCCATATCAACTCGAAACCATGAATGAGCAGGGTGTTGTATTGGTAAAAAAGCAAAAATATTGGGGCGACGCTTTGGCTGAAAAGCGCCCACTGGTAGCCGCCTATCCCAAAAAATTGGTTTATAAAGTTGTGATGGATGAAAATGTGGTGGAAAACATGCTCAAGCTTGGCGAACTGGATATCGTTGCCAGTTCACTTTCTGTCGGGAAATTCTTGGAAATGAAAGCGAAGGATTCGCTCGCTGCCAAATACAATTTTGATATTTTGCCAAGTTTCAGGTACAGCCGCTGGATGTTCAACCTCAACAAACCTAATCTGCAAGATGTCAGGGTAAGAAAAGCACTAGCCCATATCGTTGATTACGATCATTTTATCAAAAATATTCAATCGGGCCTGGCCGTGCGCATTGTCAGCCCGATTTTGCCGATCAAGCGATATTATGCCAAAGATTTGCCCCATTATGACTTCAATATCCAAAAAGCAAAGGATTTGCTGGCAGAAGCAGGCTGGAGCGATTCTGACCAGGATGGAATTGTTGACAGAATGGTCAATGGAAAAAAGGTAAATTTGACGGTTGAAGTTTATGTGCCATTAATCAATACAAACAAAAAATACGCGGAGAGTATCGCAGAAAATGCACGTCTTGCAGGCATTCAAATACAAGCAGTAGATTTGGACCTTTCAGAAATTAGCAAAAAAAGCGCCATTGGGGATTTTGAATCGGCGTTCTTGGGAGCGCACATATTTCCCGGGCTTTCAGATCTTTCACAAAGATTTCACTCAAAATATCTGGCCCCAAATGGCGATAACAGATCCCGTTACATCAACCCTAAATTAGATGTTATCCTTGACAGCATAAGTGCTGAAAAAAATGACGCCCGGCGTGACCGGCTTTATTTGGAAGCACAAAAAATACTGCATGATGACGTACCGGAAGTATTTTTGCTTTCGCCGGCACAAACAATTATCACTTCCAAAAAATTTGAGGGCGTTATTACAAGTAACCGGCCATGTTACTTCGAACAATTGTTCAAATTGAAAAAAGGGTAACCAAACAAACACTTCTCACTAATATTCATACCATGAATTCAAGCCTCTTTACACCGCGCCGCATCCTTATTGGCATTACCATCATCGCATTGCTTTTCCTGTTGCGCGAATGTTTTAGAACCCGGGCAAGTGTGGTCGCCAACCCAGACCAGGTAAATATCCGATATGATGCTGCACCAGGAAATTTGAACCCCTTTCTTACTACCTTAGGTGCTGATCTTTATTCTTGTGCCCGCATATTTTCAACTTTTGCGGAATTGGACCCCAAAACGCTTGAGTTGATGCCCACTGCTGTAAAAGATATTCCGCAAGCCCGAAAGGTTGTGGATGGGCCTCATGCAGGCGAACTGGCTTATGATTTTGAAATAATACCCGAAGCTGTCTGGGACAATGGCACACCTGTCACAGGCCATGATTGGGTCTTCACCATGAAAATAATTTACCACCCCCTGATTCCCTCGAAGGCATACCTTAGTTATTTCAAAGACATGAGTGGCATCGATATCAATCAGGAAAACCCACGTAAATTCACCGTCTATTTCAAACAGCATTACATATTGGCCTTGGAAACCATGTGCCAAACGCCCATACTTCCTGCCTATAATTACGACCCGAATAACCGCCTGGGAAATAACCCGATTGCCGATTTTCTGGACTCTACCAAATTGAAATCATTTGAGACCGACCCTGGGATGAGGGCTTTTGCAGAAGAATTCCAACAACCAAAATTTGCCAATGACCCTAATGGCATCGTCGGCAGCGGGCCCTACAAAATGGAAAAAATGAATGAACAGGGGCTTATTTTGGTAAAAAAAGACAAGTATTGGGGCGACAAGCTGGCGGAAAAGCGGCCCCTCCTTGCCGCATATCCCAAACGATTGGTGTATAAGGTGGTGAAAGATGAAAACGTTGTGGAAAACATGCTGAAAAATGGCGAGTTGGATATCGTGGCAGGTTCGTTCAGCCCCGGAAAGTTTTTGGAATTGAAAGCGAAGGATTCACTCGCTGCCAAATACAATTTTGAATTGCTGCCGGCCCTACAGTACAATCGCTGGATATTAAACCTCAGCAAACCAAATTTACAGGACCTGCGCGTACGCAAGGCGCTGGCGCATATTGTCGATTATGAACACTTTATCAAAAACATCCGCATGAACCTTGCCGTGCGCACAGCCAGCCCTGTTTTGCCTTCCAAAAAGTACTATGCCAATGACCTGGTGTTCTATGATTTCAACATCGATAAAGCAAAAGAATTGCTGAAAGCGGCAGGCTGGAGCGATTCCGATGGCGATGGGATAATGGACAAAACAGAAGCTGGAAAAAACGTTAAACTGGTGATCGAGGTGTTGGTTCCTCCCGTGCGGTCGAACCAGCAATATGCAGAAAGCATCACCGAAACAGCGCGAATGGCAGGTATCGAAATTAAATCGGTAACCACGGATTTAACAGAAATCAACCCCAAAACAAAATCGGGCGACTATGAAACCGCTTTTCTGGGTGCAGTGCTTTTCCCTGGACTCACTGAAATATCACAGCGCTACCATTCTAAATATTTGGCGCCAAAAGGAGATAACCGGTCGCGGTATATCAACCCCAAATTGGACGATATCCTGGACCGCATTCGATCAGAACCCGATGAGGCTGTACGCACCCCGCTTTACGTAGAGGCACAAAAAATAATTCATGAAGATTTGCCGGAGATTTTTCTCTTTGCACCACAACAAACAATCATCACATCTAAAAGGTTGGATGGGGTGATTTCTGCAAACAGGCCCGGGTATTATGAGCATTTGTTCAAATTGAAAAAAGCGGAATAATTCGACACAACCAATAATTTTTCACATAATTCACATCACATCATGGCATTTGAAGTAGAGGGAAAACTGCACAAAATATTTCCTACAGAACAAAAATCGGCAAGCTTTTCTGCACGCGAATTCGTGCTCGAAATACCTGACGGCAACTACCCGCAACTCGTCAAGTTCCAGGCGGTACAGGACCGCTGCGGGCTGCTCGACAGTTTTCAGGAAGGAGATATGGTAAAGGTATCTTTCGATTTGCGCGGCCGCGAATGGCAAGGAAAATATTTTTCCAACCTAAACGCCTGGCGCGTCGACAGTGCAACGGGGGAAAACAACCAAAACAACCAAAACAGCGCCAATAAAAAAGCGGCCACGACGGATTTTCCCGCCGACCCATTTCCAAATTATACGGATGCACCACCAGCCAGCACCGATGATTTGCCTTTTTAAACAGCAATAAATCCTGTGTTCTGGGGATGGATGGACTTGCTTGTTCAACCCTCCCCAGTTTTTTTATATTATGCGCCTATTCATCGCCACATTGCTACTCGGCATTGCGCCCTTGTGCTTTGCCCAAACCATTTCTACCGTAAGCAGCCGCTGGAGCGACTCTTTTGTGGAATGGGATATTTTCTCCCCTCCGGAATACGAAGGAGAAGACGAGGTGCTGATTGGTGAATTGAAACTGCGCTGGCTCAATATCAATGACGATTTTTCTGAATGGACTTTTGAACTGGGCGATCTGCGCGGAACCATTCGACAAAAATGGAAAAACGACCCAACCTTATGGGAGCTGCGCACATATTCCGGCGATATTATTACCATGAAAGCCCCCTGGTCGAACGACTTGAGCGAATGGAGGGTTACTGATAACTCCCTGGCGCTTACCCTAAAAAGCCGATGGACCAACCAGCTCGATGAATGGCTGGTGGACGACCCAAACCGCGGCCGCTTTTACCTCTACACCTTGTACACCGGCGATCCGCGCGATTGGGCCATTGAAGACAAACTACAAGAGGATATCAGCACGCCGATGAAAATGGCCCTGATCTTCCTGGCGATTTTCAACAGCACGCCCAAAGGCTGATTATGAAGTACGAACTAAGCTATTGGGAACACCAATCCTTTTTCTCTGGCATCGACATCGCCATCATCGGGAGCGGCATCGTTGGGCTTTCTGCTGCCTTAAGACTGAAAGAACTCGAACCGCAGAGCCGCATCGTCATATTCGAAAGGGGCGCACTGCCCACAGGCGCCAGTACCCGCAACGCCGGGTTTGCATGCTTTGGCTCTATGACCGAATTGCTCGATGATCTGGAATTGATGGGCGAAGATGCCGTTTTGGGCATTGTGGAAAAACGCTGGAAAGGCTTGCAAAGACTCCGCTCCCTGGTGGGTGATACGCACTTAGACTTTCAACAACTCGGCGGTTATGAGCTGTTTAATGAACAGGAAACGCATGTTTTCAATGCCTGTGTTGAAAGAATAACGGATTTTAATGAAAAAATAGGCCGAATTACCGGGCACACCGAAGTGTACAAAGTGGTAGACGAACGGCTTGCGCGGTTTGCTTTTTCCGGGGTCAAACACCTTATCCTGAACCAGGCAGAAGGCCAGGTGCATACGGGAAAAATGATGGCTACCTTGCTGTCGATCGCAAAACAAAAAGGCATCGAGATATTCAATGGTATTGACATCAACAGCATGGAAGATGCCTCGAATGGGGTGACATTGGAAACAGGGTTTGGATGGGGCATTCAAGTGCCGCGCGTTTTGGTTGCCGTGAATGGCTTTGCCCAAAAAATTCTGCCGAACCTGGATATTTACCCGGCTCGAAATCAAGTGCTGCTTACCAAGCCCATCCCCGGGCTGCGCGTGGAAGGCTGTTTTCATTACGATCGGGGCTATTTTTACTTTAGAAATATTGATGGCCGCATTTTACTTGGAGGCGGCCGCAATTTGGATCCTGAGCGGGAAAAAACACCCGAATTTGGCAGCAACGAGCACATTCGCAAGGCCCTGCAACAGCTCTTGCATGAAGTAGTTTGCCCTGGCCAGGAAGTTGTCATTGATTCCTGGTGGACGGGTATCCTGGGCCTTGGACCCGTGAAAAAGCCTATTGTTGAGCGGGTATCGCCAAACGTAGTGGTGTCGGTTCGATTGAGCGGAATGGGGGTAGCCATAGGCGCTCTGGTGGGCCAGGAAGGCGCGGCATTGCTGTCGCCGGCATAATTCTTTGTGAGCGCCCAAAACCTTGTACCTTTTTCTGCTGTTAATTCGCCCAGGCGTTCTATTTTTGCCGTTGAATTTGTCTAAATTAGAATAAGCAAACAGCCAGGATATGATGCAAAGACGCTACCGGTCTATTTTGGACCTGAAAGTAAACGAGAGTGCAAAAGCTTTGGCATTTGCCGATTCTGAGCTGGCTTGCAAGCTCACTTCTATGGGTGTGCTGCCAGGAGCAGTTGTGGAACTGGTGCGCCATTCCCCATTTGGTCACGCCTATTACATAAAAGTAGACGGCATCCGTTTCGCATTGCGGGAGGAAGAAGCCTCGAGTATCTTGTTAGAATTATGAATGACAGTGCGGAGAGGCTTATAAAAATTGCCCTGATAGGCAACCCTAACAGCGGTAAATCGACGGTTTTCAATCAATTGACGGGCCTGCGCCAAAAAACAGGTAATTTTCCCGGCATCACCGTCGACATCAAAGAGGGCAACATGCAGCTGCCCGATGGGCGCGAAGCCATGCTGATTGATTTTCCGGGGACCTACAGCCTTTATCCCACTTCCTCCGACGAAAAATTAGTTTCGACGGTTTTGGCCAACCCCAAGGATAAGTATTTCCCAGACGCGATAGTTTATATAGCAGATGTTACCAATTTGGAAAAACACCTGCTCCTGCTCACCCAGCTCCTCGACCTGGGGATGCCTATTATAATGGCCATGAACATGTCGGACACGGCGGCGTCTATGGGCATAAAAGTCAATACCTCAAAAATTGCGGAGGCACTGGATATTCCCGTTGTATTGATCAGTGGCCGCACGGGCGACAATATCAGCAAACTGAAGCTGGAGATAGAGCGCTTTGCCAACAATGCAAGTGTCAAGCCGCGCCGCCCGGTGTACAAATTGAATTCCATTGAAAAACAGGTTGCGGAAGCCGTTTGCCTCAACTTGAATGTGGAAAATCCTTACCGGGCCTTGCAGCTGGCGCACCACCACAAATGGTTCCCGTTTTTGCACCCGAATGAAAAAGCGGTGCTGGCAACGATTGTACAAACCAAAGATTTTCAATCGCTGCGCGCCCAGGTGGATGAAACCCTCGACCGTTTCGACCGGTTTACGCCGATTGTGCAAGACACCATACACAAGCCGCCTTCTTTCCCCAACACACCTACCGATCGAATTGATGCCGTTTTGACCCATAAATTGGCCGGCCCGCTCATATTTTTTGCGGTGATGCTGCTTGTATTTCAGGCCATTTTCGATTGGAGCGTTTACCCCATGGATTGGATTGAAGGGGGCTTTTCTGCTTTGAGTGAAATGCTAAAAGCAAATCTGGCAGCGCATTGGACGACCGAATTGCTCACCGACGGAATCATTGCGGGTTTGGCGGGAATCCTTGTTTTTGTCCCACAAATTGCTTTGCTGTTCCTTTTAGTCACCATTTTGGAAGAAGTGGGCTACATGGCGCGGGTGGTTTTTATGTTCGACAAAACGATGCAGCGATTTGGCATGAACGGGCGCAGTGTGGTGGCATTGATCGGAGGTTCGGCTTGCGCTGTGCCGGCGATCATGAGTTCGCGCACCATTGGCAACTGGAAGGAACGGCTCATTACGGTGATGGTGACGCCATTTATCAGCTGCAGCGCCCGCATCCCGGTGTATTTGGTATTGATCGGTTTGGCCGTGCCGAAAATGAAAGTTATGGGTATTTTGAGCCTGCAATCGCTGGTTTTTGGGGCCATGTATGCTTTGGGCGTTGTTGCGGCCCTGGTTTCCGGCTGGGCCATGAAACGCTGGCTGCGCACGCGCGAGACCTCTTTTCTGGCCATTGAACTGCCTGTTTACCGGATGCCTTTTTGGAAAAACGTTTGGCTCACCGTTTGGGAAAAAGTGAGCGCATTTATGATTGGCGCGGGTAAAATAATCCTGGTGGTATCCATTGCGCTCTGGGCTTTGTCGCGGTTTGGCCCCGGCGATGCAATTAAAACGGCGCGGGCGGATGCAACGATAAAAGCTGATTCCATGAAGCTGAGCCCAATAGGCGCCGAAGATTACATAAAACAACGGGAGTTGGAAGCTTCCTGGGCCGGGCAAATGGGCAAAACCATAGAGCCGGCCATCAGACCCTTGGGCTATGACTGGAAAATCGGCATTGCCCTGCTCACCTCCTTTGCTGCCCGCGAAGTATTTACGGGCACGTTGGCAGTATTGTACAACATGGGCTCGGCCGAGGGGGACATCAACGACCGCTCAGAAAACGAGGCCAAAGCGAGCTTGCGCGAAAAAATGAAAAAGGAGACCTTCCTGGATTCCGGACAGCCGGTTTATTCCCTGGCAACCGCCTTGTCGCTGCTGGTGTTTTACGCACTCGCCATGCAATGTATGAGCACTTTGGCGGTGGTACGCCGCGAAACAGGAAGTTGGAAATGGCCAGCGTTTCAGTTCGTGTTTATGAGCGGCCTGGCTTATTTGTGTGCTTGGTTAGTGTACGTCACATTTTCCTGAACCACGCATCCCTTCTAAGTAATTGAAGGTACTATCTTTACAAAAAAATTTTCAACAAGTTATGCAAAGACTTCTCCTCAGCGCCGGCTTCCTGGCCTTTTTCCTGTCGACGGGTGTTTCCCAAACAGCTTCCGTTACCGAAGTGTACCGTATTTTTCAAAGCAAATGCGTGGCTTGCCACGACCATGCCTCGCCGGAAGCGAATTTGGATTTGGAAGGTGTCGGCGCGACGGAATTGCTGCGGGCACAGAACGTGGCCTCCAAGCTTGTAAACGTGAACACGTCGAATGTCTATGCACTCAATAATGGCTACAAGCGCGTGTACCCTGGCCGGGCCGACCGGAGTTTTTTGTTCAAAAAAATCAATGACGGGCTTGAACCGACCATTCCTGATCTGAACGGCCAGGAAGGCAGCATGATGCCGGGCTCTTTCCCCAACCCGATGCTGCTTGATACAGAAAAGGAGATCATCCGCCAATGGATTTTGTACGGCGCCAAAACATCGGGTGTGCAATTCGACAAGGCCCTGGTGGAGAATTTCTATTTCAACGGCGGCGACAAGTCCTTTCCCAACGGACCGCCACCAGCTCCCGCGCCCGGCGAGGGCTTCCAGATAAAAATGGGCCCTTACTTTCTGCCGCCCGACGGCGAAGTGGAATATTTTCAGAAATATGAATTGACCTTGCCTGCCGATGTGGAAGTGAACCGGATTGATTTCAAAATCGCCAACTATTCACACCATTTCCTCGCATACAATTTCACAGGCAATGGCGCCAACAGCATCCCCGCCGGGCTGCGCCTCAATGCCAACCACAGCGAGATCAACCTGATAGCGGCTGTGCAGGAAGCGACCAACTTGATACTGCCCAATAAAACTGCGTTCCGTTGGGGGAAAAACTGGGTGCTTGACCTAAACTCGCACTACATCAACTATTCCCTCACGAAGCCCTATCAATGCGAAGCGTACATGAATGTGTACACGCAAGCGCCCGGCACGGCCGCGCACGAGATGTTTGCTACCCTGCTTGTCAACCCAAACATACCCATCCCGAACAACAGCAACTTGATCACCCATACCAGGTCCGAATTTCAGTTTGGCGCCGACAGCATTTACATCTGGGGTTTAATGGGACACACCCACAAATACGGCAAGGGCTACAAAGCCTGGAAACGCCTGCCCAACGGCCAAAAAGGCGAATTGGTCTACGATGCTTCCTGCCCCATGGGCGTTCCCGGATGCCCTTCGCCCTGGTACGATTATCAGCATATACCCATCCGTTATTGGCAGCCGCTGATGCCCATAAAATGGGGCAACGGCATCATCCACGAAGCACAATGGATGAACGACGGCCCGGTTCCTGTGGCTTTTGGCCCCAGCTCCGATGATGAAATGATGGTGCTCATCGCGTTTTATACCGAAGAGGCGGTTACAGTGGGTACCGAATCGCCTTTGGATGAGTTGCCGCCATCTTCGCTGAAAATAAGCCCGAACCCTGCACACGATAAATTCTACGTCAGCCTTACAAGCGGCGGAGAAATACAGCGCCTGCGCATGTTCGATATCGCAGGCAAAGAGGTGCTGCGGCGCGAGGGTTTGTCCGGCGATTATGTTGAACTGGAAACCGGGAATTTGGCGCCGGGACTTTACTTTTTGGATGTGGATGGGAGCATGGGGAAGGTGATGCTTGTTCAGCGCTAGTTTTGTCCCATGTACCAATTCCTTGTTATCTGCTTTGCTCTGGCAACCTTGCAGCCC
>CAYVPM010000003.1:0-20966 GCA_964453475.1 uncultured Saprospiraceae bacterium
GGGTTACAAATGTCGATAACATTTGGGATGGCGTTTTGGCGGTACTGGGGCGTAACATCCGGGTTGACTGAAAGTTGCAACTGTGCTCCAACCAGTTCTGAAAAGGCGAATTCCATGCCGCCGCCAACGGAAAAGCCCACCATCCAGCGCTGTACGCCGCCCATGAGCGGGTAGGCCGCGGGGTTGCAGTTGTTGCTGGCATTGGGCAGGTTGTCGACGTTGGTGTTGAGGGTGTAATCGCCGCGCAGGCCACCGAAATAAAAGTATTTTGCAGTGCCGGCATTGCCAAAGTCGTAGCGTTGTTTGGCGCCCAGCATCAGGGAGATGTTGTTGAACTTGAAACGCTCGGTGTAGGTGCCGCCGGGAAAGCCGGAGTTGATGTTGAAATACCGGAACCGGGTGGCGCTGCCTTTTACATGGTATCCCAGCTGCATGACAAAGGATGCGCGATCGTCTTCGTTGTTGATGGTTTCGAGCGCCACAGAGGCGTGGTACTGGAACAAGGGCTCGCGGCCTTGGGAGTTATCCCATTTTTGGAGGCCGGCGCTGGGGCCGAAATTAAAAACAAAGGCGGTCGATTGGGCCCTTATCGGTCCAAAAGCGGCAAAAAAGGCTGCGATTAAGGTAATGCTACGGATCATTGCTGTGCTTTTTGTGGCGAAAATAACGCGGATAGGCGATACTGCGTTGATAATGGCAAAATTCAAACCTGTTCTTTTGCTACTTTTGCTTCATGGAAAAAAGGCGGGTTAATCAAAAAACGCAGGCGCGCTTCCATTTTTCATTCGTTTTTCCTTAAGAACAGAACCCGTTATGCCATGAATTTAAGAGCGCTAAAAAATGAAGTGAAAGGCTTAGTTGCCGCCGATGATCTCGATGGCGCGCTCCGTGAGTTGGATGGATATTTTTTAAAAAAGGACCAGTTTTTACATGATCAAATCATTATTTTAAAATCGCAATATTCAAAGCTCAAATCGGATTTCCGCATGGGCCTCCTTGAAAAGATGGAGGGGCCCGAGATTGCAAAAATCAGGTTTGGTATTCTCCAGATTCTGGAAGAAATTCGGGGTGAAATAAGTTCGGGCGGCGTTCAAAATACGGTTTACCTGACGACCAGGCCCTACATTGACATGGAAAATGTGGTCGGAAGGGAGTCGGATATAGATGCGTTGGCAAAAACCATCACCGAGGCCAATAAAACCGTGTTGCTCAATGGATGGGGCGGAATTGGTAAAACGACCGTGGCGAAAGGTTACCTCAACAAGTACGAAAAAAAGTATAAATATGTAATATGGGTTGAAGTTACTGGCCAACTCATTGTTGATTTCCTCAATCAGGTAGATTTTGATAAAATCGGATACGCGCTCAACGATTCCTTGAGCCCAGAACTTAATTTTAAGCGGCTTATTGAAAAACTGGATGGCCTTGAAAATGAAAAACTGATTATTATCGACAATGTGAACAAGGTTGACGACATTACTGGGAGTTTCAAATATTTCCCGCAATATTGCAAGGTGTTAATAACGTCAAGGGTTCGGATTCCGCATTTGATTGAACACAAATTGGGAAGCCTGGAACCGGAATTTGCCAAAAATTTATTTTACAAGTTTTACAAGAAAGAAACGGATGATGAAAGCCTGATGGCATTGCTCAATATGGTAGGTTACCATACATTGACAATTGAATTGCTTGCCCGTACGACAGAAGCGACCATTGGCTTGAATATTCAAAAAATGCTGCAACTATTCACACAGAAGAGATTGTCGGCCAAGGAGTTCAAAAAAATCAATATTTCCCTTTTACGAGATAAGGATATTTTAGAATCTCAAATGTACTATTACATACTTTCCTTGTTTGACATGTCAAATTTATCGGCAATGGAAACGTGGATAATGGCTCAATTTGCAGTATTGCCTACATTGGATATCTCAAGTGCCGAATTGATCGATTTGCTCCGCTTAGAAGATGACCCGGAAAGCGAAGTAGGATTAGGGGCGTCTAATTCCAAAGAATTGCCCCGTGATACTTTTTCTTTCTCAAACAGCATCAACACCCTGGTTCAAAAGGGTTGGCTGGAAAACAAAGACGCTTTTTATCAAATCCACCCACTAGTTCAAGAGGTTGTCAGGGAAAAGGCAAACCCTGGTTTTGAAATGTGCGCGGAACTGACCACGTCGCTACACCAGAAGTTGAGCGCAGCTCAGGGCTATTTTTCTGCCCCGAAGATTCTTTTTGAAGCGCCATTGCACAACTACATTGCATACGGCAAAGAACTGTCGTATTATTTCGACCATCAAATCAACCATACGCTGGCCTTGCTAAACCATGCGCTTGCCTTTTTATTGAATGCAAGATACCAGCTTAATGACGCGCTTTTTTTTCAGCTAAAAAGCCTGGATTTTTTTCAAAAAGAAGGCAACGATATAAACGCTGAATTGATTTTAGACACGTTTAATTCCCTCTCAATCATTTACAGAGAACTAGGGAATTATGAAGCGGCGAAGGAATATCAACTGAAGTCAATCGAATTGAGGGGCCAGACAAACGAGATATCTTTAAAACAAGCCATTTCGTATCGGCAAATGGCAATAACCTGTAAATTGACAGGAGAATTGCAGGCTGGCTTGTCTTATGTATACCGTGGTTTAAAAATTATTGACGCTATAGTGCCGGAAGACCACCCAGAACGCGCTTGTTCGTACAATGATTCCACTGCTATTTTTTTAGATTTGGGAATGTGGGACAAAGCGCTGGAGGTTCTCCATATAGCCAGGGAAATCAGGGAGAAAACCCAACCTGGCAGCCGGGAACTATCCGATACCTATAACAACATGGCCAGCGTCTTTCTGGCAAAAAAAACTTTGGAACCGGCGCTGGAATATCAAATAAAGGCCGTGGCTATCATGGAAAATACCGCGCACGGCGAGCATCCGGTTTTAGCGCATAAATATAGCAAACTTTCGATCATTTACCGGGAATTGGGCCAACTCCAACCCGCCCTCGAATATCAATTGAAGGCTTTAAAAATAAGGGTAAATGTTTTCGGGAAAACACATCCTTATTCCGGACATTCCTATAATTTTATCGCGCTAATATTTTTTGATTTGAAAGATTTTGAAAGCGCACTTTTTTATGTGGAACAGGCCCTCGCAATAAGAGAAAAAACCCAATCTGAATACAGCACCGAATTGGCGGAGAGCAACTATAACTACGGCATGATATTGAGCGCAATGGAGCGAAAAGACGCGGCACTGCATGCGCTTGAGAAATCTGTTAATATTTACCAGCACAATAAGCACCCTGATTTGAAAAAAGCACAGGCACTGTTGGAAAGCCTGACCCCAAAATAGTAATTTTGGGGCATTGCCTTTTTTACCTCAAATTTTTC
Organism: uncultured Saprospiraceae bacterium; assembly: GCA_964453475.1. GTDB lineage: Bacteria > Bacteroidota > Bacteroidia > Chitinophagales > Saprospiraceae > M3007. Next base: position 3,389 of record CAYVPM010000003.1, read on the forward strand.
GTAATGTTGCCTTGAAAATATTCTGTCATACAATTTAAGTACAATACCATGAAACAGCCCAGCACAGCACCCACGTCCGCCCCTGAAAGCAACAGCAATTACCAACAAAAAGGAATTGACAACAACAATAAAATAATGGATAGGATTGTTTCCGAAATTGCCGCGGAACAAGTACAACAAGAGGGGCACCATAACGCCATCAATGCTTGGGCCAGTGATCTTGTACGCCACGGCAACAGCCCGCAAGCGCCCGAATTGCAAAATAAAGCCATCAGTGGCTGGAGCAGTTCGGTAAGTTAGGCTTTGGTGCTGTGGTTTTGTCAAAAGGCCTGGCCACAAAAACGAATCTATTTTGATTTCGTTCGAGCGTTTAGACCTTTCAGATTTTGAAAGCCCGCAAGGCCAAGGCCAAGAAAATCGAAATAAAGTTTGGCGACATTTTCAATACTGACCCTTTTGACACAACCCCTTGGCCAAATCCACCCTCCTTGCCTGAGCTCGTAACTATCGCCATCCAATGGTTGAAGACCGCCCGTTCCATCATTATATCGTAAAAATCGCTAGTAGATGCAACCTTAATTGCACGTACTGCCACATTTACAACCATTCGGATACAGGGTGGAAAAGGCAGCCCGCATTCATCAATATCGCCACCTTTGAAAAATTCTGCGAAAGGGTATTGGAGCATTGCCGGGCTTACAATAAAAAAAGCGTGAGGATTATCCTGCATGGCGGCGAACCCTTGCTGGCCGGGGCAAAGCGATTGAGCCAAATGGCAAGCATCGCGAAAGATATACTGCTCGCCAACAACATCAGCGCTACGCTCAGCCTCCAGTCAAACGGGCTGCTCTTCACCGATATCATTGGCAGATGCCTGCGTAAAAACAATATCTCGATCGGTATTAGCATCGATGGCCCTCCTCAGGTCAATGACCTCTACAGGGTAGACCACCGGGGAAATGGGCAATCCAAGCTTTTAGAAAAGAACATCAACATACTCTCTTCCGGATACAAGGATGTTTTTTCCGGGTTCCTGACCGTGGTAAACCCCACCATCGACCCCATGGCCGTCATCAAATACCTGCTTTCGTTCAACCCGCGAAGCATTGATTTACTGTTGCCGCACCACAACTACGAAAACCTGCCCTTGCAGAAAAGGGCAAACTTTAGCGATACCGTTTATGCCGATTGGCTAATTGCTGTTTACGACTATTGGCTGCATTCCGGCGCTGATACCTCCATTCGATATTTTGAAAGTATTATCCGCTTGATACTAGGCGGCAGAACGCTGGTGGAAACCATCGGAAACCCCGATGTGGATGCAATCGTTGTGGAAAGTAACGGTGAAATTGAAATGGACGACAATTTGAGAAGCACCTATGACGGCATGACCCGCCTGGGTTATAATCTTTTTGAAAATTCTTTCAATGAAATTGCCGGAACGGAAAGTTTCAGGATGCGCAGATCCGGTAACAATACTTTGAGTGCAAAATGCCAGGCATGCTACTTGGTACAAGTATGTGGCGGCGGGAATTTGCCACATAGATATTCCGCAGAAAAACATTTTGACAACCCTTCCGTTTACTGTGCTGATCTTGAAAAGCTGATCCTGCACATCAAGGCTTCAGTCGAATCAAATCTTCCACATTCCAAAATTGCCCTTGGTAATACCGGGTAATTGGAGGTTCGTAAGCCCTGAATGGTACTGATTAATTACCTTTGGAGCCTCTGACAACGAACTTAAAACTATTTCAAGGAATGCGCACAGCAACATTCATTGCCCTCTTTTTATTCGCATCGGCTTTCTCCGCCCCCGCGCCACAGCCCACCATCAAATTCGCCCTCCTGAAATACAGCGGCGGCGGCGACTGGTACAACGATGTGAACTCCCTGAAAAACCTCGCCAAGTTCTGCAACGACAACCTGCGCACCAACATCGACCTGGAATATGCCACCGTGGAGCCAGGCAGCGCCGAAATTTTCAACTACCCCATCGTGTACGCCACCGGCCACGGCAACATGCTCTTCAACGACCTGGAAGCCCGCAATATGCGCGCCTACCTGGAAGCCGGCGGCTTTTTGATCCTCAACGACGACTATGGCCTCGACCCATTCGTGCGGCCGACCATGAAAAAGGTTTTCCCCGAGCTGGAGTTCGTTGAGTTGCCATTTGCCCATCCCATTTACCACCAGAAGTACAACTTCAATAACGGGACACCCAAAATCCACGAGCACGATGGCAAGGCCGCCCAGGGCTTCGGCCTGCTCTGGCAGGGCCGTCTGGTGTGCTACTACAACTTTGAAACCGACCTTGGCGACGGTTGGGACGATGTGCACAACGACCCGCAGGAGCTGCGGATCAAGGCCCTGCAAATGGGGGCCAATATCGTGCAGTTCGCCTTTGGCCAGTGAACGAAATGCCCTCTCTAAGCAGTATCTTTGTCATAACATTTCGTTTTATCACCTAAACTGATCTCACCATGAACAGATTACTCCCCCTTCTTTTTATACTTGCCTGCGCCAGCGCCACTATTGGCCAAAACGGCAAGGTCGCTCCAAAATTCAAGGGCACCCAGGCGCCAGAGACCCTGCAACTCAACTGGCAGAACAAGTTAAGCGTACCTGTTGCCGATAACCCCTTCAACCTGGAAACACCTTTCAGAAATCCAATAGGCGCCCTCGCGCCGCGCCCCCTGATCAGCGATGTGCAATTGACGATGGGTGAAAACGGCCTGCCCATCATGATGGAAGGCCAAACCGCCGCTTCGGGCAACGCAGCCGACAACAAACCCATCGCCGAACGCGCATTGGATTACCTCGCCAGCCTGCAACCCATGCGCCTGATAGCCCCCGCCCAGGAATTTGTGGTGCGTACCGTTCAAACCGACGAGCAAGGCAACAACCATATCCGCATGGATCAGGTATTTGAAGGCCTGTCTGTTTGGGGCGGCGAGCTCATCGCCCACACCAAAAACGGCGTCTTCGAGCGCGTGAACGGACGTTATTTCCCTACCCCAAAACTTGCCACCACGACCCCAGCGCTGGACAAAACCGCAGCCCTGGATGCTGTAAAGGCAATAATTGGCAGTGAGAACATCAAAACCACCTGGAGCCCGGAAGAACTGGAACTGATCGACGGCCCCCAATTTTCGGCTGAATTGATTATCTACCACCCCAACGGCGTACCCGGCGCCGAGCGCCTGGCCTGGCATATCATCGCCCACCCCAACATCCTCAGCCGCACAGTGTACTTCCTGGATGCCGCCACCGGCGAAATCCTCGACACTTACGACAATACCTGCAACCTGGTCGGCCACCGCCATACCAGATCCCACATTCCACAATCCACACTTTTACCCGCCCCAACTTCAGCGACGGCAGGCTCCATTCCGCACTCCCAATTCCGCACTCCCAATTCCGCACTCGCCGGCTCCCCCGCCACCGTTCAGGGCCTCGACCTATTCAATACCAACCGCAGCTTTACCCTCGGCGGCTGGCAAGTAGGCTCCACCTATTATTTGGAAAACTCCAACACGACCATGTTCAATTCGAGCTCTTCGAACATGCCAAGCGATCCGGTAGGTGTGATCGTTACGTTGGATGGACTGGGCAATTCCCCCGAGAACAACAATTTTGATTACACGCTGGTTACGTCCAACTCAAGCACCTTCAGCAATAAAAACGCCGGCATCAGCGCCCATTACAACGCTGGCCTGAGCTTCAACTACTTTAAGTCAAAGTTCAACCGCAGCTCGATTGATGGGAGTGGCGGTAATATTTTGTCGTTTGTAAATATCAAAGAAGGCGACGGCACACAAATGGACAATGCTTTCTGGAACGGAGCCGCCATGTGGTACGGCAACGGCGCCACCCTTTTTAATTCCCTGGCCCGCGGCCTTGATGTCGGCGGCCACGAGATGACCCACGGCGTGGTGGAAAAAACCGCCAACCTGGTGTACCAAAACGAGAGCGGTGCCCTCAACGAATCGTTTGCAGACGTGTTCGGGTTGCTGATCGAGAACGATACCGACTGGAAGATTGGCGAAGACGTGGTTAAGCCCGGCGTGAGCCCCAACGGCTGCCTGCGCGACCTTTCCAACCCGCACAACAACGCCACTTCCAGCAGTTCCTGGTGGCAGCCCAACCATGTCAACGAAAAATATACCGGCACCCAGGACAACGGCGGCGTGCACATCAACAGCGGTATACCGAACTACGCTTTTTACCTGTTCACCACCAACGCAGCCGTGGGCAAGGCAAAAGCCGAGCAAGTCTATTACAAAGCGCTGCGCGATTACCTCACCAAATCCAGTAAGTTTGTCGATTGCCGCCTCGCGGTGATCCAGGCGGCAACGGATTTGTATGGCGCCACTGTAGCCAATGTGGCAGCCAGTGCTTTTGCATCGGTCGGTATTGGCGGCAGCGCACCGAGCGGCAACTACCAGGGCCAGCTCAACCCGAACCCCGGCACCGATTACGTGCTCTGTGTTTCCAACAACCAGCTAAACCTGGACTTGGCAAACGGGTCGGGCACTATTTTGGGCAATCTGTACAATCAGGGCATCAAAAGCCGCCCAAGCATTACCGACAATGGAAAGGAGATCGTGTTTGTTAACAACGACGACCATATCATTTACATCGGCCTCAGCTACAATCCCAACCCTACCGTTGTCACAACTTTTGAATTGAGCACACTGCCCGAGTGGCGCCAGGCGGCCATTTCGAAAGATGGGCGGTATGTGGCAGCTTTGAGCAATGTGGAGGAACCTTATATCTATGTTTTTGACTTTGTAGGCGGCACCCAGCGAAAATTCAAGCTCTACAACCCAACCTATACAACAGGGCAGGTGACGGGCGACGTCAGCTACGCCGATGTGCTGGAGTTCGACTATTCAGGCAAAAACCTGATGTACGATGCCTACAACAAGCTCATCAACAGCCAGGGCCAGGATCTGAGCTACTGGGACATCGGCTTCCTGGAGTTTTGGGATAACGGCCAGTTTGCACCTGCCAACGATGCCTTTATTTCAAAGCTGTTCGCGGGTATCCCTGAAAAGACCAGCATCGGCGACCCGGCCTTCGCAAAGAACTCCCCCTATATCCTGGCATTTGATTATATCGATCAAACGACCAGCACTACCCGCTACGACGTGTATGGCGCCAACAGCGAAACCGGTAAGTACGACATCATCGTTTCCAACAACGGGGCGCAGGGCTGGCCCAACTACAACCGCCTCGACAGCAAGTTGCTCTATGAAGTGACACCAAGTAATGGCGTGTACAACCTGCGGGTACAAAATCTAAACGCCACCAAAATCCAGCCTATTGGCGGCAGTTCCCTCTTTACCACCAACCACTCCTGGGGCGTTTGGTACGGCAATGGCAACCGCAGTCTGGTCGTCGGCAGCAAAGAATCTGGCACAGAAGCCCTGCAGCTCAGCGTAGCGCCCAACCCCGTTTCAGACTTTGCACAAATCAGCCTTACAACACTGGCCACCGTCGATGCCCAGGTGAGTGTGTGCAACATGTTCGGTCAGTTGCTGCTGACGCGGAATGTGACCTTGCAGCAAGGCGAAAACGTGCTGGATTACGATATGAGCACGCTGCCGGCAGGCTCGTACATCCTACGGATAGCTGCCGGGGATACCGGGGCAGCAGTGAAGATGATAAAAGGGTAACACTTCCTATTGCACAAACAACGAATCCATGCCTACTTCGCTGAAATTGACAGCGAGGTAGGCATTTTTTTTGGCAGGGTAGGCGCCTAGCAGCGTCGTAAAAATCGCTTTTCTCGCAAAACAAAACCGATACTTGGAGAAATCTAATAAAAAAACGTACATTTCTCCAGGTATCGGCCCAGACGCGTAGTTGGGAGAACCTAAAATAAGACTGAACGGCCAAAAACAACCATTTCAAAATTTAAATGTTGTAACACCTAAATTTCAGCACAGTCAAGTGCTACCGCATATGGACAGAAAATCTTTTCTCAAATCACTGGCATTGTTGCCCTTAGCCACTTGCAACATGAAACTTCAGGATTTTCCAAAACTGGTGGAAAACGCACCCAACACCACCAAAATGCCCACGGTTTTTGTCGGCCATGGCAGCCCCATGAACGCCCTGGAAGACAACGCCTTCACCCGCAGCCTGCGAAAACTGGGGGCTGAGTTCAAAAAAGACGGCAAAAAGCCCTCGGCGATTCTGGTGGTATCTGCCCATTGGCTTACCCGTGGCAGCTTTGTCGACATAAGCCCCAAGCCCAAAACCATCCACGATTTTGGCGGTTTCCCGCAGGCGCTGTTCGACATGCAATACCCTGCCCCCGGGTCGCCGGAGAAAGCAAAAGAAACGGCCCTGCTCAGCCACCTGATCCACGAAACAACCGAATGGGGCCTCGACCACGGCACCTGGACGGTGCTGGTGCACCTCTTCCCGGAGGCCGATGTGCCCGTATTTCAGCTCAGCATCGACTACTACCAACCCATGCAATACCACCTCGACCTCGCGCGGGAGCTACGCGCCATGCGGGAGAAAGGTGTGCTGGTGATTGGCAGCGGCAACATCGTGCACAACCTGCGCATGAGCATCCCGAAACTGCAGGCAAGCGACAGCGCTCCCTACGATTGGGCGCTGGAATTCGACAAATGGGTGGCGGAAAAAATAGCTGACGGCAACTACGCCGCCCTCGCCAATTACGAACAGATCGGCAGCGCGGGCAAACTGGCCGTGCCGACCACCGACCACTACATCCCCTTGCTGTACACCCTCGGCCTGTCAGACGGGAAAGAGGCGGTGCAGCAAGTGTACGAATCGGTGGAGTATGGCGGGCTGAGCATGCGGACTTTTCAAATAGGCTGATGCTTGTAAAAGCGGTAAGTTTGTACCAAACAATTCTGGAATTATGCGCTACCTATTTGTTCCCTTCGCAATTCTTTGCTTCCAAACCCAGCTTGCCGCCACCAGCATCGTCCCCTATGCCAACCTGGGCGAAGCAAGTGCCAACAGTGAAGTCGTAGTATTGGCACGCGCGATAAACCAGGTTGAAACAGCTGTGGGCGGAAAAATTTACCATGACACCCGTTTTGAAGTATTGGAAAATGTAAAAGGCCTACTCTTACCCGGAGACCTGTTTTCCGTAAGGCCAATATCCTACCGAATGGGCGACTACTCCATCGACATCGCCGGCGATTTCAGGACTGTTCCAGACAAAAACTACCTGCTTTTTTTGCGCAAAAAAGGCAATGTGTGGTCAACCGTACTGCTTTCCTACTATGTTTTTGAGCAAATTCATATCGGTGACGATGATTTCCTGGTACCAGGCAATGAGGAAGGTCTTGAGGTGTACGGCGCTGACGGGAACCCTGTTGAGCCGCTGACAACATACCAGGCGGGCGCATTGCTCGAAAACTTAAGGCAGCACAACAAAGCCTCAGGAGCGCCCTGGGATGGCAGTATTGGCCAACAAAATACCCCGACGAAATTTGCCCAAACGGCCCTCGACCGCGCGATCCCAACAGGCTGTGATTTTATGTTGGGCAACGCTACTTACCTGACCCGCTGGGTAGATGCATCCCTTCCGATTTATTACGACGACACCGGATTGCCCACTGGATGGACGGCCTATTTTACGAACATTTTGAGCGCGATGAACAGCAATTATACCGGCATCAACGCGACCAATGGCGGCTCCGCCTCCTACAACCCGGCTTGCGATGGCGGCCCAGGCTTTGTCAACTTTTGCAACAGCAACCTGAACGGAGCCCAAAGCGCCCTCATCATGTTTGACGACCCTTGCGACGAGTTTAATGACCTCATAAACTGTGTGGGCGTGCTGGCTTACGGCGGCGCCTTTTCCTCCACTTCTAGCCATATCTTTGATGGCTTAACCTGGCGCAATGCCCAGTATGGTTATGTGGTGGTGAACGTAGGCGCCGAACCCTGCTACCCCGGTGTCAGTTTCGAGCGCATGATGTCGCACGAGCTCACCCACGTGTACTGCATGGATCACCTCGACCCTGGCCTATACCCCAACCAAAATATGAACCCCAACTGCTGCAATGCCATCAATACCAAAGACCGGGAGTGCATGAACTATGCCTACCCCGGCGGCATGCCCGTGGAATTGAGTTCTTTTGAGGTGCGGCTGTTGGAAAACCAGGCTGTGAACCTGAAATGGGTAACACAAAGTGAAAAAGACAATGCCTATTTTACCATAAAACGTTCCGCCAACGGGATCGCATTTGAAAAGATACAGGAGCAAGAAGCTGTGAACAGCCTTACGGGCGCAACCTACCAATGGGTGGATGAACACCCCCAACCCGGCGCCAACTACTACATGCTCAGCCAAACTGATCTGGATGGCGCCACACGGCACCTGGGTATCAAATCGGTCAACGTGGCAGGAACCCATCCCTTCCTGCGCATTATTCCAAACCCTCTGGAGTCGGATTTGCTAAGGTTGCAGGCAAACTTTAGTGGCGATTTTGAAGGCGTTTTGCAGGTGCTCGACAAAGACGGCAGGATGATATTGGAGCGGGCGCTTTCATTCGAAAAAGGCAGCGCATGGTTGCAGCAGCCCCTGAACGGGCTTTCACCCGGGCTGTACATGGTGCGGGTTTTCGATGGGCTGCAAGGGTTTTCCGGGCGTTTCCTGAAGCAATAGGTTTGCTTGGCTATTCCGCCACAACATCACCCTCCCCTGCGAAATATTCGGCCAGCTTCCCCGCCGCTGCCTTGCCCACTAGCCCTTCCACCTCGCCCGCTTCGGCCGCGCGCACCCGCGCCAGCGAGCCGAAATGCGCCAGTAGTTTCTCCGAGGTTTTGGCGCCGATGCCCGGAATGGTTGTCAGTTCGGTTTTGATAAAATTGCGGCTGCGCTGGTCGCGGTGAAAGGTGATGCCAAAGCGGTGAGCCTCGTCGCGGGCCTGCTGGATCAGCTTGAGCGATTCCGATTTTTTGTTGATATGCGCCGGCGTTGGGTCGTCGGGGAAGTAAATTTCTTCCAGGCGCTTGGCGATGCCGATCACCGTGATCTGCCCTTCCAGTCCCAATGCCCTTATACTTTTCATGGCCGCGCTCAATTGCCCCTTGCCGCCATCGATGATGATGAGCTGCGGCAGGCCCGCCCCTTCTGCGATGAGGCGTTTGTAGCGGCGGAACACCACCTCTTCCATGGAAGCAAAATCGTTGGGGCCTTCTACCGATTTTACGTTGAAATGCCGGTAATCGCGCTTGGCAGGCTTGGCGTTTTTAAAAACCACACAGCTCGAAACTGGATTGGTACCCTGGAGGTTGGAGTTGTCGAAACATTCAATCCACAGCGGTACGGCCTCCATGTGCAAGTCGGATTGCAGGGTGCGCAGGATGCGCTCGGCGCTGGTTTGGCGGCCGGTGGCATTCATGGCTTGTTTCTTCTTTTGCAACAGGTGGTATTGGACGTTTTTCTCTGAAAGTTCGAGGAGCTTATTTTTGTCGCCGATTTTGGGGACGGTGATCAGTACCCCTCCCCCGGCCCCTTCGGGGTGGGAGGTGGCATTTCGCTTCGTTTGGGCGTTGTGGGCACCTTGGCTGAAGGGTTTATTGTTATAGCTTTGGTCTTCGGGCATTTCGATAATGCTTTGCCCGCGTTGGTATGTGGTTTCCGGCGCGCCTTCCGGCCTGTCGGGCAGGCTGATGTCGAAGGGTACGATGATTTCGGGGCTGAGGTTGCCGAAGCGCTCGCGGAGGTGTTGGATGGCATATACGAGCAGGGTTTCGCGGTCTTCGTCTAGGTTTTTGATGAGGGTGAGGGTGTAGGTATGGATGATGGCGCCGTTCACCACCTTGAGGTAGTTGACAAATGCTTCTTTTTCGTCGTCGGCGATGGCGAATACGTCAACGTCGCGGATGGCGGGGTTTACGACCGTGCTTTTGCCCTGGTAATCTTCAAAGAGCGCCAGCTTTTCCTTAAAATGTTGCGCCAGCTCAAATTTCATTGCTGCTGCAGCCTGTTGCATTTCGGCCTTCAAATGACTTTTTACGGCAGAAAAATTGCCTTTGAGCATGTTTTTAATCTGCTCGATTTTTTGGTTATAAGCTTCTTCCGTTTCGTAATTTACACAGGGGGCAGCACAGTTTTTGATATGGTATTCGAGGCAGGGCTTGAACTTGTTCTTGTTGATGTTCTCGACGGAAAGGTTGAGTGTACAGGTGCGCAACTGGAACAGCTTCCGGATGAGTTCGGCGATTTGTTCCACCCTGAATTTTTGGAGATAGGGGCCGAAGTAGGAAGACCCGTCCTTGAAGGTTTTGCGGGTAAGGAACACCCTTGGAAAGCGCTCGTTTTTGATGCAGATGTAGATGAGGGGCGATTTTTCATCTTTCAGCATCACGTTGTAGCGCGGCTGGTGCTTTTTGATCAGGGTATTTTCGAGCAATAGTGCGTCGTGCTCCGTTGTCACGATCATAAACTCGATGTGGTGGGCATGGCGCACCAGCACCTTTGTTTTAGCGAGCTGGTATTTTTTGTCGCCAAAGTAGGAACCGAGCCGGTTGCGCAGGTTCTTGGCTTTGCCCACGTACAGGATTACCCCCGTCTCATCCACAAACTTGTAGATGCCTGGGTCGGTAGGGATGCCGGGTGAAAAGACCTTGAATTGCTCGTTTGTCATGCGCTGCGAAATTACAGGAGTCGCCCGAATTTTTGGGAAAATGGTTGTGCGAATGCTGTACCACCTACAATTTCGGATAAATTTTTTTTTCAAAAAAGAAAAACTCCGAAATACTGATGTCTGCGTGCGGATTGGGCAGTTGTTGCCGCAATTGCCAACCGGGCGGTACATCGGCCAAAAACGGCCTGGGTTTGAAATGGGGAAATACTCCACCCGTTGTATCCGGAGCATTGGAAGCGAAAATCAGCACCCATTTGCGGGAGCAGGCAAACAAGTGTTGCAAGTAAAGCTGGTAGCTTTCTTCTTCTGTCAAATGGAAAATAACTTCCATGGAAAGCGCCATATCGGAGGCATAAGCCTCGGGGTTGAAGGAAAAGGGATTGTAGACGCCGAAATGCTTGCCGGCATCGTTGCCATGCAGGCGTCGGCAAGCGGCAATGGCACTTGGGGCAATATCGAGACCGGTGTACTGTGGGTAATGTGCCAGCAGCAATTGTTGGCCATCCCCACAACCAAGCTCCACAACACTTTGAATATCAGCACTTTTCACGAATTCATTGACAATACGGGCTTTGTATGCCGCCAACACGCCGGCGGAACCGGCGCCTGAATTCCCGCCTGCGGCATAGCGCCTTTCCCAATACCTGAAACTGCCCGGGTAGCGCCATTTTCGCAATGCAGTTTGCAATTTTTGAAATAATTGCATTAGATTCATCTTTCAGGTGTAATTTTGTAAACGTTGCATCGCTCTAAAACAGGCGATCACTTTTAATCTTTTGGTTCACACCAAGGCTTTTTTAAACCTGTAATCATGCGCTTCTTCCTGTTTCTCTGCTCTCTTGCAGGCACAACCTGCCTTTTCCCTTGTGTATTATTCGCCACTACCATCGTCCCGTATGCCAACCTCGGCGAAGCTACGGCAAACAGCGAATGTGTGTTGCTTGCCCGGGCAATCAGCTACCACGAAACTGCCGATGGTCCGAACATTTTCAAACAAACCCGCTTTGAAGTGCTGGAGGCCGTGAAAGGCGGCTTGGCGCCCGGTGAATTGTTTGAGCTGCGCCCAATGTCGCACCGCACGGGCGATTTCGACATCGACATAGCCGGCGATTTTGACCCGGCACTGGACAAGGAATACCTGCTTTTCCTGCGCCAAAACGACGATGTTTGGGCGCCAGTGATGCTCTCGTACTATGTTTTTGCGCAAATTGTGGTTGGCGGTGACGAATTCCTGGTCCCCATTGCCGGGGAAGGCCTGGAAATTGTGGCCGCTCCCGGCGCCCCCCTCTTTGAGCCGATGGCGGTGTACCAATCCGATTTGTTGCTGCAAAACCTGTTGCAGCACAAGCCTGGCAAGGCATGGGATGGCAGCATTGGCCGCAGCGCACTCACAGCCAGCGACCTTCAGGCCCTCGACCGGGCAATTCCCGTCGGCTGCGATTTTATGCTGGGAACTTCCAATTACCTCGCGCGCTGGCAGAACGCCGCCGTACCGGTTTATTACGACGACACAAACGTGCCTACGGGCTGGGTGGCGTATTTTAACACTGTTTTAGGCGCCCTCACCTCGAATTACACCGGGATTGCACCTTCTAATGCAGGCACTACTTCGTATACCCCCGACTGCACGGGTGGCGCGCAAGGTGGCAATTTCATTTCTTTCATGGACAGCAACCTGGGCGGCGCGCAGGCTACTTTGATTATTTTTGACGATCCTTGCGGCCAAATGGCGGCCTTGATTAATTGCGGCGGCGTGCTGGCCTTCGGTGGCACCTACACTTCGTCTAACATAACCCACACTTTTGACGGCCAAACCTGGCGCAATGCCCGCTACGGCTACGTAGTCATCAACGACGGCGTGTTGCCCGATTGCTGGCCCGGCAGCGATTTTGAACGAATGCTTTCCCATGAACTGACCCATGTGTACCGGATGGATCATCTGGATCCAGCAACTTATCCAAATCAGAACATGAACCCGGCCTGTTGCAACGCCATCAACACCAAGGATCGGGAGTGCATGAACTACGCATATCCTTTGAGCCTGCCCGTGGAGCTATCGTCTTATGAGGCGCAACTTTTGGGAAAAGAAAGGGTGGCGCTGAAATGGACGACCCAAACAGAAAAAGACAATGCCTATTTTACGGTGCAGCGCTCGGTGGATGGGATCAGCTTCGAAACCGTAGCGGAATTGCCCGGACTGGGCAATCCAACAGGCGGCAATTACGCCTGGATTGACGAGCACCCGCAACCTGGCCTGAATTATTACTTGCTGAGTCAGACCGATTTTGACGGCCGCAAGACCCATTTAGGCATTAAATCGGTGGAAGTGTTTTCGGGGAAGCCCATCGTCCGCGTCATCCCGAACCCTGTTGCAGATGCAAGCTTGCAATTTCGGGTAGATTTGCCCAGGGCCTTTGATGGATTTATGCAAGTGGTGGACAAAGATGGCAAAGTAGTTTTCTCTACTGCGCTTTCGGCTGAAAAGGGCAGCACCATGAACCAACACATGCTTCCAGGCCTTATTTCGGGTGTTTATACGCTCCGCTTGTACGATGGGCGGGAGCAATTTTGCGCGCGGTTTACAAAAAAATAACCCCGGCTGACAAAAATCAGCTACCTATTCTCAGCAAAAAACCGGACTTTGCGCCGGATTTCCAAAAATGCCAGCCAGAACAATCGGCCTGGCATTTTTGTTTTCAGGTATAACTTTCTGATTTTCAATCAAAAAGTATTTTGTAACCCACCTCAATCTCGAGGAAATAATTTGATTCAACTTATCTAATGGGCGAAATCACGCAACGCTACGATCCTGCAATCTTGAAGCAGCTTCCAGCCATCGTAAAATCCTATCAACTGCCAGACACCCGCAAAGCCGTTATCCAAATGCTGAATTCCTTCTTGCCTTTTGTGGCAATTTGGATCGCCATGTATTTTTTGGTCGACGTTTCTTTTTGGCTCGTTTTGCCACTGGCCGCCATCAATGCCTTCTTTTTGGTGCGTATCTTTATCATACAACACGACTGTGGCCACCAATCCTTCACCACCTCCAGAAAAGCCAACGACATCATTGGCCAGATCTGCAGCTTTTTGAGCTTTATCCCTTACCGCTATTGGGCCAAAAGCCACAATTTTCACCACGGCCACAACGGTATCCTTTGGGAGCACCGCGACATTGGCGACATTGAACTGCTGACGGTGAAGGAATTTAAAGAACTTCCCCGCTGGCGGAAAATCAAATACGCCTTTTTCCGGAGTGCCCCCATCCTGTTTATCATCGGGCCAATCTGGTACATATTTTTGAACAACCGGCTGCCCATGATCCGCATGAAAGGCTGGGAACACGCACACCGCTCTCTGCTGGTCAATAATATCCTGCTGGTCGCCATTCACGCCGGCATCATCTGGGCTTTCGGCATCGAGGCGTTTTTGCTGGTGCAATTGCCCATCGTTGTGCTGTTCGGCATCATTGCGATATGGTTCTTTTACGTGCAACACCAACACGAAACAGCCTATAAGCAGTGGAAAGACAAATGGGATTATATCCGCGCCGCTGTACAAGGCAGCACCTACTACAAGCTGCCCCGCATCTTCCACTGGCTAACAGGCAATATCGGCTACCACCATATCCACCACCTCAATCCCCTAGTGCCGAATTACGAGCTCGCGCGTTGCCACAAGGAAAATCCGATCATGGAAAAAGTGGCCAACAGCATCACTTTTATCGAAAGCTTGAAATGTATGTTCAACAAGCTTTGGGATGAAGAGCAGCAGCGGATGATTTCGTTTCGGGAGTACTTTCGAAAGTATAGCAGCCGGAAGAAATAAAGGCCCCGGTTTTATTCCTGCCAATACACCCTTTTCACGCGCTCCGCAACGTTGGTAAACACCTCGTACGGAATGGTTTGCAGGCAGGCGGCAAGTTCCTGTGCCCTGGGGTTTTCCCCAAAAACAATCACCTCGTCGCCCGCCCGGGCAGCGGGGATATGACTCACGTCTATCATACACATGTCCATGCAGATATTGCCGACTGTAGGCGCATTTTGCCCGCGCAGTAACATGCTGTACCGCCCGTTGCCGGCCAGGCGTAAAAGTCCGTCGGCATACCCAATGCTGATGGTGGCGATGCGCCCGGGCTGCTCCAGTATGCCGCTGTTGCGGTTGTAGCCCACCGAATCACCCACCGGGATGTTCTTTATCTGGCTGATGGTTGCCTTCAGCACATTCACCGTGCGAAGTTCCTGCTGGATTTTTTCGCCACCAATGCCATACAGCCCGATGCCCAGCCGCACCATGTCGAAATGGTATTCGGGGAAATGCTCGATGCCGCCTGTGTTGCAAATATGGCGCAGGGACGCATAGCCCAAGCCTGTTTTTAATTGGTCGTATATTTCCGTGAATACCGCCGCTTGTTTGTGGGTAAACGCGTCATGTTCGCGGTTGTCGCTGGCAGAAAGGTGGGAAAAAACGGATTTCACCCGCAAATTGGGGTGGGCTTTCAATTGGGTCAACAGTTCCGGTATATCCTGGTTTTCAAAACCCAGGCGGTGCATGCCCGTGTCGATTTTCAGGTGAATGTCGAGCTGCTTTTCTGTGCCGCAGTATTCGATCAACTCCGTTAGCACTGAGAGGCTGTAAATTTCAGGTTCCAGCCGGTAACGGTACAGGGCGTCGAAACTTGCCCGTTCGGGGTTCAGCACCAAAATCGGCAGTCGAACGCCCGCCTGGCGCAGTTCTATCCCTTCATCCGAGTAGGCCACGCCGAGGTAATCGACCCGGTGGAACTCCAGCAATTTGGCCACTTCTGCAGAGCCGGAGCCATAGCCGGCAGCCTTCACCATGACCATCATTTTGGCGCCGGGGCGCAGCAGTTTGGTGTAGGTGTTGAGGTTGTGCACCAGGGCCGACAGGTTCACCTCCAGCACAGTTTTGTGCGATTTTTGTTCCAGTCTTCGCGCAATGCGCTCAAATTCAAAGGGTCTGGCGCCTTTCAGCAGAATCGTCTCTTCGTGAAAATCGGTGTTTTTGAGCTGCTGCAGGAACGCATCCGTACCGGGGAAAATTTCAAAGGGGAAACCGGCGGGCAACTGCTGTTGAATGGCGGGAATTTCCTTGCCGATGGCAATGAGCCGCTTAACACCCTGGGCCTGAATCGCGGCGGCAGCTTCGCGCCAAAGCACGGCCGGCGGCATGCCGCTTTGCAGGATATCGGAAAGCACGAGGGTGAGCCGGCCGTTGCGGGCTTGTTGCCGGGCGAATTGCAAGGCGATGCGCAGGCCCGCCAGGTCGTTGTTGTAAAAGTCGTTGACAAGGGTGCAGTTGCTGATGCCCGCTTTTAATTCGAGCCGCATTTCAACAGGTTCCAGGCGGCGCATGCGCTCGGCAATATCCGTTTCAGCTACCCCCAAAAGCTCCATTACCGCCTTGCAAAGCATGGCGCCTTGTGCAAGCCCGCCTGCAGGCGCGGGGAAAGGAAAGTCCCAATCCCTGGCAAACACCCACTTGGCATCGGGCAACTGATTTTCCCAGGTCGGATAGTCGCCCTCCATTGCCGGACTGGGTGGCGCTACCAGCCATTCAGCGCCTTCAAAAAGCTTCAGTTTTTCTTCCAGCTTCTGCGCTTTCGAGCGGAAGCCTTCCTGGTGTGCCGGCCCCAGGTTGCTGAACACGCCGATGGTGGGCCGGACGATCCTGGCCAGTTTTTCCATTTCGCCGGGCTGGGAGATACCCGCCTCAAAAATGGCCAGTGTATGGTGCTCGTTCATCTGCCATACCGACAGCGGCACCCCCACCTGGGAATTGTAGCTTTTGGGGCTGCGCACGATGTTGAAGTCGGGCGACAACAGTTGCCAAAGCCATTCTTTTATCACGGTTTTGCCCGCGCTGCCCGTGATGCCGATGACGGGGATGTTGAAGCGCGAACGGTGATACGCTGCCAGGTTCTGCAGGGCATCGAGCGTATCAGGTACCAGCAGCACATTGGCTTCGGGCATTTTTTTCAGGTCGACTTCCCGGCTGACCACGAACTGCCTTACCCCGCGCTCGTACAGCTCGTCGAGAAAGCGGTGGCCGTCGTGGCGCTTGCCTGGCAGGGCAAAAAACAGCGATACCGTAGGAGCGCTTACTTGCCGACTGTCGATCAACAGGTGCTCGATACGGGCATCGCCGTCGCGGCTTTGAAGCCCGCTGGCAGAAAGGATTTGCTGGATATGGGAAATGGAATAGGCCAACGTTGCGATTTTTGAGTACTGAAACGCAAAATTCCGCTTTTATACTGTGATTCGCTTGATTTTTGTGATTGAGTATGATTGATTCAGCTGATGCTCAATTGAAATCGCCCTTCCCGGATTACTTTTGCCGGATGAAATTCTTGATCACGGATCCAGCTGCGCTGCCCGGCCTGATGCCCCAGGTGCTGGAGGCCCTCCAGGGCCGCCGGAAAGTGGCGCTGTACGGCGAAATGGGCGCAGGCAAAACCACCTTCGTTCGGGCTTTCTGCCAGTACCTCGGCGTGGAAGGCAATCCTTCGAGCCCAACCTATTCCCTGGTGAACGAGTACGCCTACCCCATGCCCGACGGAAGCACCGCGCTGCTGCACCACCTCGACCTATACCGGCTGAACCAGCTGCGGGAAGCCCTGGATATCGGCATTGAGGAACTGCTGGACGACCCCTGGTATTGTTTTATCGAGTGGCCGGAGCTGGTGGAGGAGTTGTTGGGAGATGATGCGGTGCGAATGCGGTTGGAGATTGTTGGGGAGGGGGAGCGGGTGCTTTGGGTGGATTGAATGAGGGCGTGCCTGAGGGGTGTAGGGAAAAGGAAGAACCTATTGGATAATTTGGATATGTGAATTTATCGAATACTTTTGTAATGGAAAATAGGCGGATTCAAGTTTCAAATGCAACAGATTTAGAGTTTTCTTATCGGACATG
>CAYVPM010000004.1:0-20328 GCA_964453475.1 uncultured Saprospiraceae bacterium
GGTGAGGCGCCAAGCCCACAATGTCTTTGGTGGTAGCCATGAAGCCATTGGGGCCAGACCATTTAAAGGTAAGCGGCGGCACTCCACCTGATACATTCGGCTTTATTGCGCCGTTAAGGGTGTTGGAACAAGTAGGGTTGGTTGCTTCACCAATACCGAAGATGTAAGCCGGGTATTGGCGTTTTAAGGTAGTAGAGAATACCGCAGTGCAACCAGAGTTCAGGTTGGTGACGGTAACAGCATAATAACCGGAATCAAGCGAAGATATTACGTTGGTTGTGGCGCCGGTTGTCCAAAGGTATTTTGCCGGGAATGTCGGCGGAATGACCGTAATACTTCCGTTTTGCAAACTGCCTGATGGCGGTACTGAGTTGGTGCTAAAAGTAGCTGGCTGCAATGGGTTGATCAGCGCGGTTACAGTGGTGGTATTGCCATTGCTGGCAGTCACGGTAATGGTGTAAAAACCAACAGGAAGACCACAAATCACCGGTTTTGCATTGGAAGAAACTGGCAAAGAGCCGCCATTCCAGGACACAGTGAAAGGGCTGCCTGCGCTGGCAGCAGGCGCTATGCTGAGGTAAATGCAGCCATTGTCGCCGCATGAATGATCCAGACTGTCGATGCTGACATTGTTTATCAAAATATTGCCTGCAGGGATTGTATAAACCCCAACTGCAGTACAGCTATTGGCATCTGATACTGTAACCGTAAAGGTGCCGGCCGGTTGGTTAAGCAGGTCCTGCGTGGTAGCGCCCGTTGACCACAAGTAGGTGTAGGTGGTACCGGTGCCGCCGCTGACCATCAGGTCGATGCCGCCCGTTGGGTTGGCACTGATAACGTTGGTATCGAGCGCGATAGGGCTCATTGGGCCGCTCACAGCGATGGCCTGGAAAACAGCCGTACACTGCTGTGCATCCGTAATGGTTGGCGTGTAGTTACCGGGAGGCAGGGTGCCGATACAAGCGCCGGCCAGACCGCCGTTCCAGGAAACAGTATATGGGCCGCCGTTGCCCCCTGCAGGGTTGATGCAGATGCCGCCGTTGCCCGAGCCGAAGCAAGAAACATTGGAGACTACAGGATTGCCCATGCCGATGGCTGATTGGGCGCCGGCAACGGTTACCGTTTGGGTCATGGAACAACCACCTTGGTCCGTTACGGTCACGGTGTAGGTACCGGAAGAAACTGCGTTATGGTCTTCCACTGGGGGCAAGCCCGCAGTCCACTGATATGTAGGCACACCTGCCCAGCCTCCTGACACCGTCAAGTTGATGGAGCCGGTAGCCTGACCGAAGCAAAGGCCGGGCGTTGTTGTGTTTGACACCGCCAATGCAGATGGAGGGTTGTCGATGGTCACCGGATTTGGCAAGGTAGTGGTGCATCCGTTCCCATCGGTTACGGTCACATTATACATGCCTGGAGGGAGGTCTATCGGGTTTTGCAATACCGATACTTGTTGACCACCCGGGACGGTTTTCCATACATAAGTTTTGTTGCCAGAGCCGCCTGTTGCCGCCGTGATTTCGATTTTTCCTGTGGCGGTGCCAAGGCATTTGGCATTATCTTTTTTCACGAAGGATGTAGCCAGGGCTTGAGGGCCCGTGATAATGAAGGCCGGCGGGGTGTGTACGCAGCCTTTGGTATCCGTAACGGTAACGGTAAAGGTGCCGGCGCCAAGGCCAACGATGTTTTGCGGGTCATTGTCAGGGTCTTCCGCGCCATCATTGCTCCAATCGTAGGTGTATGGCCCAGTGCCACCTGTCGGAGTGATGTTGATACCTGCGTTAGTAGAACCAAAGCAGGTAGGCGTAATGATGGTGACGTTGTTATTTGGCAGCGCCAGGGCCTGCGGGGAGGATACATTTATTGCAGGGGAAACAAAGGTGCATTGCTTGCTGTCGGTGATGGTCACCACATAGTTGCCCGAAATGACGCCCGTGATATCCTGGGTAGTTGCCGAGTAGCTGTTAGGACCGACCCATGCGTAGGTGTAAGAGGCGGTGCCGCCGGCCGGGGTGATGTCGATGGCGCCGTTGGATTCGCCGAAGCACCGGACGCCGGTGGCCATCTGTGAATTGCTGATTGCAGGTGGCGACGCAACGGTGGTAGAGCCAGTTGCGGTGCCGGCAGTGCCGTAGGTTACGGTAACAGTATAAGTGCCTGCAGCCACGTTGCTGAGGTTTTGTGTTGTGGCGCCATTTGACCACATATAAGCAGTAGCATTTCCGCCTGGCACTACGCTGACAGCGCCTGTCGCACCGGTGTTGCAATTGGTGCTGGTCGGTGTAAGCATTGGCGGGCCGGTAGAAGATGCGATGTTCACCTGTCCGTCTTGAAACCTGTATGGCTGACCGCCCGCATCTTTTTTATGGGTAGAATACGGTGTTGGGTTGGGGCATGCCGATGTTCCAAATTTAACATCTACCACGCCGGGCTGGCCGATGGCGGTAAAGCATACAGAGAATATGGTAGTATTATCGGATACGGTTGCGCCTGCAGCTTTCGACCATTTGAACTTGATGGTGCCGGTAGTGCCGGTTACGCTGGTGGAAAAATTGCTATTCAGTATCCCGAGTGTGGTAACCGGAACGGTGATCGGGGTGATGAGCGACAATTTGGTGGCATCGTAGGTCATCAAGAACTCAGACTCGGTGATGAGGCTGAAGTTTTTTACTTTCAGGTCCAGACACGTCTGCATGTTTGGTGGAACGGTGTCTTTGTCCAGGGTGTAGGTTACCGGCACACCGCCCGGAGGGTCGGCCATGATGTACACGGTGGAACCTATGCCCGATGCGCCGTTGGGGTGGTTGGCGTTCGTCCAAACGTTTTGGCCCATGGCGTTGGCCGCTTCAGCGAAATTGTTGACGAAGTCGGGCGGGAAACCAAACCCGAAGCCATCGAAGGTGATGGATGATTGTGAGCCAGGAGCGCCGATGGTGTTGAAGCACACTTCATAAATCCTGGTGAAATCCGGTTTGGTGACACCTACTCCGCTCAGCAGGTTAGGGTCTTCCCATTGCAGGAGCAAAGTGCCGGGCGCCAAGGCAGGCGGGTTAAATACAGGTACAATTGGCGCCGTTGTTCCGCGCACACAATCGTAGGTCAGTTTTGTATTGTCCCAGTGCATGGCGTATTGCAGCAACTGTATATTGTCAAAATCGTTGACAGAAACGGGTACACAAACGCGGTTGCCCTGTTTGGCATACACATCGGTACCGATAATTTTGAAGCCGACCGGAGGAGGAAGGGTTCCGCCCGTGATGCTCACACCATTGCTGCCACTTCCACCGCTATTGAAGATGTTGTTGTTAAAAATAACGGTGCCCGTGGAGTTCACCACTTCGATTGGCGTGAATGGCACGGTGGTAGACACGTTGATGGGGCTGTTGCCGTTGCCGATCACGGTGAAGTGAATGGTCATCAGGCGTGCGTTTGGGCCCGCGATTGTCACACCATCAGGGTAGTTGATCAGGCTGGGAAACCAGGCAATTTTCAACACCCCGGGGTTCGGGTGGAACTGCGGCGTAAGGTCTGTGTATTCCGGTAGCGTTGGATCCGTGATTGAATCGAATCGCAATACCGTGCTGTTGTAGGTAATGGGCAACAACACCGAAGACACTTTGGTGAAATTGGAAGCATTCAGGTTAATGGTCACCTGCGAACCCACCGGGTAAGGCGGCTGGGTAATAGCAGTTATGCTGGTGCTCATGTTTTGACCTGTGGCTTGGGAAGCAATCGTAAGCAGGACTGCACAGAGAAATGTAATAATCGGCTTCATCTTAAACAGTGTTGATGGGATGATGAGTGAGGAAATCTTTTTCAATTGCATATCAGTGTCCGGGTGCTTGACTGCGACCCGGTGCGAATGGTGAGGAAATAGGCGCCTTTCGCCGGGAAAATCGCTTTGTTTATATTAATACCGTGTTTTCCCGAAGGGAGCTGCGGCATGTCTTTTTGGAATAGGATTCGGCCTGAAACGTCCGTAACAATTGCCTGGACATCAGCCGTTTGCGCTATGTAAAATTCAACTTGTGTATTTTCGGAAAAGGGGTTGGGCGCCAGGGTCAATTGCAGCGCGTCCGGGTCCTGTGGCTCTTTGGTGTCAACCGTAAAACCAACTGCGACAAAACCATTTTTAAGCTTGCATTGCTGCTCGTTCAGCATACCAATGGTACTGTCGGGGCTGATAACTTTCAGCACTTCAAAATCAAGGAAAGGGAATGTGTTGGTGATTTCGGTGAACCTGACAGCAGTGCTGCTGGTATCGGGCCCGATCACATTGAAGCGGAGTCGAAAAATAGTAGCATTATCTGGCCTTGAAATACCGGGAAAAAAACTGGGGCCTTCCCATAACAACTTTACAATGCCGCTGTCCAATGCGCGTTGCGTATTGAAATTGTTTAGACTCAGGTTGGGCAGTTGAAAACTGTCGATGGTGAGGTAACGCAATACAGCCGGGTTCCAGCGAATGACGTATTGCATTGAAACAATACTGTCGAAATTTGTGACTTTTACCGGCAATGCTCTGTTGGAACCAGAAGGTACAGCATTGTAAAACGGCATGGAGAAGCCGACTTGCGCTGAGAGCGCAGTACTCCACCAGAGCCACAGGACCGCGAAGGCGATGCGTAAGCGAAAATTCATTTAAGACAATTGGTTGTGCCGAACAACAGTTTGACTGCGATCAGCGATTAGCCCTTGTTGGATTAAATATCAGGACTACGGGAATTCCGTTTTGCAACAGAGGATTAAAAGAGATGTTACAGGTATTTCAAAAAGCAGGCCAAAAAATGTTTTTGCAGGAAAAAAGTTTTCACCCGCTGAATTTTTACTGTGATTAAAGTGATTCTGAATGATTTGAGTGACCTCCTACGCCCTGAAAAAGGGCTTCGGCGGGTAAAAAACAAATGCCAATGGCCAACATTTCAAGCAGGCAAAAAAAAGCCGCCTCACAAGTTTCCTTGATGAGGCGGCGCTGAAAGTATTTATTGTTTCACCAATACCTTATTCCACCACGATCATTTTTTTGGTCGCGCTGAACTCGGCTGTGTTCAACTGATAGAACAGGATGCCAGCGCCCAGGTCGGCACGGTGCAGCGTCACGGTGTTCATACCTTTTGCGAAGGTGTTTTGCACGGTTTTCAACACGCGGCCTTCAGCGTTGCTGATCACCAGCGTGGCCTCTGCGGCGGCAGGCAGGTTGAATGAAATATTGGTAGTGTTGCGCACCGGATTTGGCACATTTTGGAGCAGCTCAAACCCTGCACCTGCCACGATGGAGCCATTGTTGCCATTGAAACGGAGTGCAACATCGAGGCGCGCCAGATCGGCATCCGCTTTATAAGCCTCTGCTTTGGTGATGCGGTTGGAAACGGCCAGCATCTCGCTCAGTTTGCCGGATTTCTCAGCACGGAAGCGAAGGCTGAAGGTCGAAGCCCCGTCTATGGAAACAGTCACGGCATTTCCTTCTTGCTCAGCAGCGTTGAAGAAACCGAAGTTGTTGGCATTCACCTTGTCGCTGGTAATCGCTTCCACAGCTTCCAAACCATCGAGGTTCAGGGTAAACTGATAGCCCGCCACGTTTTCTGCAGCTTTGAAGGCCACTTCAATGGTTTCACCTGCAAGCACCTCGCGGTCGTTCACATCAAACATCAGGGTGCCTGCTGTGCGGTCGTCTGCCGTCATGAGCGAATTGGAAACAACCGTGTTGTTCACATCACCGATTTTCACGCCCGTGAAGTTGGTGTTGAAGTTGCTGCTTTGCATATCCGCCACCGACTTGCTTTCCGGGAAAGTTTCCTGGAACGGATTGGCCGGGTTGGGGAATACATAGTTGTTGTCAATGAAGCGCCAGGATTGGGCGTTCGGGAGTGCCTGATAGATGCCCAGTACCAGTTTGCGGAGCTCCACTACGTCGAATGTGGTGATGGAGTTCGACAAGTTCGCATCTGCGGCGATCATTTTGTAAGGCGATCCGAGCGGCTCAATGCCGAGAATATGCTTGGAGATCAACACCAGGTCGTAGGTGGTGACGCCATTGAGCGGGTTGTCGTTTTTGCCTGGTGTGACCTGGTAGTTGGAGCCCATCGGGATGGCATCAATGAACCAGAAGGAGCCGAGGTTGTCGGACATATCGAAAATGGAGATATCGGGCAATCCGTTTGGCGGTGTGCCAACCAGCTGGACTTTAGCTTCCTCGATGCCTTCGGTCATCTCCGTTTTCAGGGCGCCTGACACCACAGGTACAGGATTGTTGCCACAAGAGCCAATATTGTCCTGCACGATGACGAATGTTTCACAGAAATCGGCATTGCCGGCCAAATCGATGGCCCAGAGCTCCACCAGTTGTGCGCCAAGCTCGGTGCAGTCGAAGGTGACACTGGTTATCGGGTTGCCTTGTGCATCTACCGGGAAACCTGTGCCAGAGCCTACTTTCCGGATACCGAACTTCAACAAGTTGGTGGGGGTGCAGTTGTCTTCCGCGTATTGCAGGAAGTCGGATGCCCACAACTGGATCATACCCGTTGGCATGATGTTGACACTCAGACCGTTGAGGCAAACGACAGTTGGCGCTTTGCAGTCCTTAACAATGATATCGTATTCGCACACTTTTTCATTGCCGCAACCGTCTGACACGATCCACTTGATCTTGTGTTTGCCGTAAGGCAATTGAGGCGTTACATAAGTGTTCTGCGACTGGAAGGTATTGAACTTCACGCAGGCGGTCTTGTTGGTGCCGCTGGTGGTTTCCTGGATGGCAAAGCCCCATTTCTGGTTGGTCGCCACCGAACGGAAATCGAATTCACGGGCTGTGCCCGCGCCAGAAGCGTTACCATACAGCACTTTGTTCCAGCCGAGGCCTCCGGGTTGGTTGCCGAGTTGGGTGCTGTTCACCACTGTTTCCATTGAGCCGTCGCCATCAAGGTCGAGGAACAACAGGTATTCGATGTTGATGTTGGCGCCAGAGCAAGCGTCAGATGCAGTAATGCAAATATCGGATGGCGCTTCACAGAGATCATGTGAACCGGTACCGTTGTCCCACCAGTAGGAGGCGTTCCAAAGGGCCGGGTCGTTGGCGGTCACGTCGCATATCGTCACCGGGCTGGCAGGGCATTGAATCACCGGCGCCTGTGTGTCGATGATCTTGATGATCTGCTTGTAGGTATAGCAATTTGCGTTGGGGTCGTAATAAATGGAGTAATTGGTTGCCTGTGGATCGTCCGAGTTGATCTTCACGATGCTGGACTTCCAGGGGTCGCCGGTGGTTTGAATGGGCGACACGATTGGGCCTGGCAGGTTTGATGCGTGGTTGCTGATCGCGTTGGGGTTCGGGTTTGGCACATTGATGCAGGTACCGTTGGGGTTGTATGTGCACCAGTTGATGATTTTCCAGTGGCGCTCAATTTTAAAGCAGGCATCTGGAACAACGGTGAAAATTTCGTCCTGGTAGGATACACCCAGCAGTTCACAATCTTTTCCGAAGAACGTAGGTTCTCCGTACACGCCCGTGCCGTTACAAATGGTCACGATAGCGTCGTTGGGGAATCGCACATAGTAATCCTGGACGTAGTTGACTACGATACGCTGGGTGCACTGGCTGGAGAACCCGTGGCAGTCGAATGCGCGGAACGTGCGCACGATGGTGCCTTTGTTGCAAACTGTGTCGAACTGGGTATAGCTGACGCTGTGGGTCATGCCTTTTTGGCCCTGGTAAACTTTGGTGGAATCAAGGCAGCAGTTGTCTGTTACCGAAGCTTTGCCATGCGCCCAGAGACTTGGGTCGAAGTTTTTGCAGCTGACGGTGACGTTGGCCGGCGGTGTGCACTCGGGCTTCAGTTTGTCTTGAACCGTCACCTGGATCATACACTCGTTATAGATCGGCTCGCCGTCCCAGCCAATGGTGAAGTTGCCGTTGACGTCGACCTGATAGACACGCAGGATAACTGTTTGCGTGGAGCCTGCTTCGCAGCAATAGAATTTGATGGAATCGAGCTCGGCTGTTGCGAGGTCAAACTCGCTCATACTATTGGGGTAGCAGGGCGTTTTGGAAAGGCTGTTGATGCAATCGGAATAGGGCGCCATGCGGCGGATGGTAAATTTCACGCCGTTGCAGGCATCATAAGAGCCATCGTCAAAGGTTTTTGCTTTTACCCATGTAACGCCGGGGAAATTGCAGCCATTGGCAGAAGGCAGATAGCAATCAAAAGGATCGTCAGGGCCCAGGGCGATGATGGTCGTTTCGTCGCATGCCGCAACGGGCGGCACGTCATCCTGAACGGTCACAATAAACTGGCATACGGTGCTATTGCCACAATCGTCGGTGAGGATGTATTTGATTACATTGTTGCCGATGGGCAGTTTCGTAGCATAACCCATCACCGCAAGGGTATCGGGCGCCCAGAGGTTATTGCCTGGGAAATTGCTGAAAGAACCGAAACGGGAATTGGTGTTCCCATTGATATCGACCCATTGGGCTTCAAATGTTTTGAGGCGCGAGCATGCATCTTCCACAATGAGGTCGGGCATGTCAAAATTGAGATAACAGTAGTTGGGGTCGCTGCCTTCGGTCATGTTTGCAGGACAATCGACAACCGGGCCAACAACATCTTCCACCTTGATAAGCTGTACGTGGATGATGGGGTTGTTAGGGCCGGTGGGGAGGCACCAGTCCAGAATCGTCCAGGTGCGCAGTATTTTATAGGTGCCGTCGCAAGTGCGCAGAATTTGGTCCTGGTAGGTGGCGCTCAGCTCGCAGAAACCGCTGCTGGGCCATACCGGCCAATCGATCCCGAATTCCGTTATGTGCGGCACACCGGTAGCAGCAGGTGTCGTGATTGGATCTTCGCAGCTGACCGTAACATTGCCGGGCAGGGACACTTCAAAAGCGTTGCGGCGGTCGAAATAGATGTATTGGTTGCAAGTGGCAGAGTTACCACTGCCATCAATGGCCGTCCATTTGCGGACAATGTATGCGCTCAGGCCAGAAATACCGTTGATGGAGCCCGTACAGCTCAGGTCGTTCCAGGTGTCGATGTGTGACAGGGAATAGGTGCCGCAGTTTTCATCAACAGACGGGTATGCATGGTCAATATTCAGCACATCGAGGAGGTATGCCGGTGCATAGTTGGTTACGGCACAGTTGAGGAACACGTCGCTGCAGCTAAGCGTCGGAGCCAGCTTGTCCTGCACCAGGATGTAGCCGGTGCAAGCGTTGCCCGAAACGAGGTCGCGGACGCGGACTTGCAAGGTTTGGTTGATGTTGGCAGAAGTAGCCACGAAATTGCCCGAGGACGGCACCCAAACGCCGTTGATTCTGGCTTGCACCTGAAGTACTCCATTCGGGCAATTGTTTCCTTCCAGAATGTCGTCGGGCATCAGGGCGGCCTCGCAGTTCTGGTCCAGGGAAACCTGGATCAAATTATTACAAACCAGAACGCATTGGGCATTGGTTTGTGAAATTGATCCGAGAAAAAAAGCTGAAAAAAGCAGGGTGCAGAGAATGTTCGAAAAAAGTGTAATACTGTTCTTTTCCATGAGATTAAGGATGATAAAAATTGTTTGAGTCCAAAAGCTTGGGTTTCGGTTATCAATAAATTTAAGGCGGAGGGGCAAAGTTAAAAAACGTGTGAAAAAATCAACCCTCTTTGTCGGACCTTTTTTTGTTGTTAAGTAGTATGCAATATGGCAAAAATCATGCCTTGTTGGCAAACAGGCCTACCCTATTTTCGTTATTTTTGGCAAAAATGTAATGTATCAGCACACTACTGGACATTTTTCGGGGTAACAATAAAATGTACCGCCAAACTTTTGTTTGGATACTCATGCCAAACAGAAGTTTGGTGGTACTTTTCCACACAATGTGAAAAATGTCCAGTAGAGTGATGTATCAGACCAAATGATTCTCAAAAGCGATTTTGATTAGGTTCGCCGTTGAGTTTACGCCCAGCTTCCGCATGATATTTTTTCGGTGAACGCTGACGGTCTGGTGGCTGATGAACAGCTGGGTTCCGATTTCGCGGTTGTCCATGGCCTTTCCGATGAGTTGGAGAATCTCGATTTCGCGTTGAGTAAGGCCGTGTTTTTCAGCAAATACTGCTTCAGGGCTGCTGCTTTTGTTCCAATCGGAAGCGGCCTGTACCTTTCGCCAAAACGAGTTGCCTTCCACAATTTGCTCAATAACAGACAGCAATTCGTCCTTGGTGCCCGATTTCAACATAAAACCATCGGCGCCGGCATCAAAAACATCCTTTACCAAATTGGGCGCCTGGCTGCCTGCCATGATCAATATGCGCGTTTTTGCGTGTTCTTTTTTCACTTCCTGCAAGCGCCGCAAGCCCTCCATTTCGGGCAAGGACCAATCGAGCAGCAGCAGGTCGGGGTTGCTTTTAAAAAGCATGTCCCGCACCTCTGTACCGGAGTTGGCGATACCTTTTATGTTGAAGGAAAAACTTTTGCCCGGGTCAGACAACACCGCCTGAAGCCCTTCGGCAAAAATGGGATGGTTGTCGGCTACGAGCACATCGAGCTGGCGCATGGATGGTGGAGCGGGTTATGTGAACCTCTAGCGCAACAATATTCATACCATAACAAAAAAACAATATTTCTGAAAAATGCGTTTTAGAGGCTCAACATTCCACCACATTCACCGAGATATTGATCGCCAGCCCTCCATCTGCGGTTTCCTTGTACTTGGTGTTCATGTCGTGTGCTGTTTCTTTCATGGTTTTGATGACGGCATCCAGACTGACTTTTGCTTTGGCCGGATCACTTTCCAGGGCGATCTGGGCGGCGGTGATGGCCTTGATGGCGCCCATGGTGTTGCGTTCGATGCAGGGCACCTGCACCAGTCCGCCAATGGGGTCGCAGGTCATGCCGAGGTGGTGTTCCATGGCAATTTCGGCGGCCATCATGGCCTGGTCGTAATTGCCGCCCAGACATTCGGTGAGCGCGCCGGCGGCCATGGCAGAAGAAACGCCGATTTCGGCCTGGCAGCCGCCCATTGCTGCGGAAATTGTAGCCCCTTTTTTAAACAAACTGCCCAGTTCTCCAGCCGTCAGCATGAATTTCAGGATATCCTCCTCTTCATAGCTGTCGCTGAAACAAACATGGTACATCAAGACCGCCGGTATGACGCCGGCAGCGCCATTCGTAGGCGCAGTCACCACCCGGCCAAATGCTGCATTCTCTTCATTGACCGCCAGGGCAAAACAGCTCACCCATTTCAGTATTTGCTGGAATGTGGGGCCGCCCCGGCTGATTTTCTGAATCCAGTCGTCCACATTGCGGTAGGTTTTGGCGCCCATCAATTTTCGGTTCAAGGGCGCTGCCCGCCGCCCGACATCGAGGCCGCCCGGCAGCACGCCATCGGTATGGCAGCCTTTGTAAATGCACTGCTTCATCACTTCCCAAATCGCCATCAAATCCTTGCGCACCTGGGCTTCACTGCGCCAAATGAGCTCGTTTTGGAATACAATATCGGAAATGCTTTTCCCTTCCTGAACGCACCATTGCCGCAATTCTGCGCCACGGTCGATGGGAAAAGGCAGGGTAACGGTACTGGCCATGTCTTCCTCGCCCTCCTTCACCACAAATCCCCCGCCCACCGAAAAATAGGTTTGACTGACACCAGCGCCATTTTTATAAAAAGCCCTGAAAATGAGGCCATTGGCGTGATAGTCCAACACCTGGTCCATGATGAAAACAACGTCTGTATCCGGGTCGAAAGGGATTTCGCGCTGGCCGCCGAGCCTGATGGTTTTGGTGTTTTTGATGTGCGCTATGGTTGTCGGCACTGCATCCACTGGAATGGTCACCGGGTCGTCGCCATTGAGGCCGAGCTGTACCGCCAGGTCGGTGCCGTGGCCGTGGCCGGTTTTGGCCAGGGAGCCGTACAGTTCTACCTTTACCGAGGCAACCTGATCCAGGTCTGTTTCCCGCAAAAAGCGTTGTGCTGCCCGCCATGGACCCATGGTGTGGGAGCTACTCGGGCCGATGCCCACCTTAAAAATATCGAAAACAGAGATTCTTTCCAAAGGAAGTGATGAGAGATGAGAGATGAGAGAAGAGAGGCTTTTAGGGGTGCAATTTAGGGGCTTGGTGGTAATTTTTTGGGTAATTTGTTTCATGGAGAGGGTTAGGGGTTGTATCAAAAGGCTTGGCTGCGAAAAACGACCGATTTTAATTTCGTTCGAGCGCTTAGACCTTCCAGGTTTTGAAAACCTGGAAGGTCTTGGCCAAGAAAATTGAAATAAAGTTTGGCAACATTCTCAATTCTGACCCTTTTGACACAACCGCAAGCTGCACCGCCTCTCTTTCTTGGTTGAGAATCAATCATTGTCAAGTACAAAATTCAGGCGAATCAAATTTTATTGACCGCATTTTTCTTGTCGCTGGTTTATATCCCGTTCCCCTACCTTCGCAGTTTCCGGCCGGAACGAAGGTGTAAAGCGCGGTTTGGCGGGAAAAGTTGTCAAATTGCAATCCATGAAAAAAGACGCTTATGCGGCGCTGCGCGTGCCCGATTACCGCCGGTTCCTGGCCATGCGCCTGATGACTACCCTGACCATACAAATCATGTCTGTTTCCGTGGGCTACTACGTGTACGACCTCACGAACGACCCCTTGATGTTGGGTTTTATCGGGTTGGCAGAAGCGGTGCCGGCCATCGGGATAAGCTTGTGGGCAGGGCATATTGCCGATAAACACAACCGGCGCAACATATTGATAGCCTGTGTTTCGGTATTGTTGTGCTGCTCTCTGGCGCTTTTGTACGTTGCGCACAATAGCCCGGCACTTGGAAAACCGCTTGTGTTGGCCAGCATCTACACCATTATTTTTTTCACAGGCATCGCCAGAGGTTTTTTCAGTCCGGCAAATTTTGCGTTTTTGCCCCAAATAGTGCGCCGGGAGCAACTTCAAAACGCGATCAGCTGGAACAGCAGCACCTGGGAGGTGGCCAGCCTGACAGGACTTGGCCTGGGCGGGATTATTTATGGGTTTGGCAGCGTGGTGGCAGCTTTCGCAGTGATGAGCAGCTTGTGCTTTGTCGGCCTGATGCTGGTGTTGCAAATCGCGCCCCGGCCGGTGCCGCCAATCGATTTGGCAGAAACAGCCTTGACCCGCATCAAAGCCGGATTGCGCTTTGCCTTTGGCAATCAATTGATTATATCCGCCATTGCCCTGGATTTGTTTGCCGTGTTTTTTGGCGGTGCGGTGGCGCTGCTGCCTGTTTTCGCCAAAGATATTTTAAAGGTAGGGCCGGAAGGCCTGGGTTTGCTGCGGGCTGCCATGTCGCTGGGCGCCATTGCGATGGCCGTTTACCTGGCACACCAGCCACTTGGGAAAGGTGCGGGAAGGTTGATGCTTTTTTGCGTGGCCGGTTTTGGCTTGTGCATCATCGGCTTTGGCTTGAGCACTAATTTTTTCCTCTCATTTGTCATTTTGGTACTGGCAGGCATGCTTGACGGGGTAAGCGTTTTTATCCGCTCAGCATTGATTCAGTTTCAAACGCCCAACAATATGAAAGGCCGCGTTTCTTCCGTAAATTCCATTTTTATCACCTCTTCCAACGAGCTCGGATCGTTCGAAAGCGGCGTCGCTGCCAGCTTGATGGGAACCGTGCCATCGGTAATTTTTGGAGGCCTGATGACCCTGGGCATAGTAGCGGTCACCTGGTGGAAGGCTCCCAAACTACGGAACTATGATTTTACAAGCGATGAGGGTCCCTGAGGCAGTCACGCACCATTTTTGGATTCGATCGGTTTTTTCTTTTTGCCAGGTGGCAGAAAGTTTTCGCCTGTAACGACACTTTTACCGGTTTTTGATTCTAATTCATTTTACCATCGCCAGCAGCCATTTTCAGTTGTCCGAAAAAATCGGACAACTGACTGCCCTCCTTTTTCCAAATATAGCGTTATATCTGGAAATAAGTCTCGTTTTTTTGCCGATATTTCCAAGTATAGGATTAAATTTGGCCTTGATTTCACACAAGACGGAACAACTTTTATCACATAATCCACTTGTTTTCAAATGATTGGAAGAAAAAAAGAAATCGAAAAAATCGAACGGCTGCTTGTTTCCAGGCGCTCCGAGTTTTTGGCAGTAACGGGAAGGCGGCGTGTTGGCAAGACTTTTCTGGTGGATACCTTGTTGAGAGAGCATTACTGTTTCAGCATGACGGGCATCCAGAATGGAAGCATGGGAACGCAATTGGTGAATTTTAGTGTAAAATTGGCCGAATATGATGGAACTAACATTGCTCAGAACCCGGAAAACTGGCAAACCGCTTTCTTGCAGTTGAAAGGATACCTTAAGACTTTGCCCCAGGGTCGAAAGCAGGTTATCTTTCTGGACGAACTTCCCTGGATAGAAACGCCAAAGTCAGGTTTTGTACAGATGCTCGCACACTTTTGGAACGATTACCTGTCCAAGGAGCCGCACTTTATTCTGGTAATCTGTGGTTCGGCAACTTCCTGGATCATCAAAAAAGTGATCAATGATTCGGGCGGCTTGCACAACCGGATCACAGAAAACATTCACCTTCACCCGTTTACGTTGGCCGAGACACACGCTTTTCTGACGGTAAAAGGGCTTTCTTTCGGCCTTCAGGATTTGGCGAAGCTTTATATGGCGCTTGGCGGAATCCCGTTCTATTTGGAAAACCTTCGAAAAGGAGAAAGTTTTTCGGCTGCCATTGAGCGTTTGTGTTTTGCCCCGACCGGAATTTTGCACAACGAATACCACAATCTGTACCAAGCCCTTTTCAATAATGCCGAAATACATCAACAGATCGTGGCGGCCTTGTCCACAAGGCATCATGGCATGTTGCATGCCGAAATACTGCAGGAAATCGGAATGAACCAACCCACCGGCAGTTACCAAAGAGCCATGGCGGAACTGATCGTCTCCGATTTTGTCGTCGAAAATTCACCCATGGGTAAACAAAAACGCGGTTCTACATATCGGCTGGTGGACGAATACAGCATTTTTTACCATCGGTTTATTCAAACGCATAAAAAATACAGTCCCGGAATCTGGCAGCAACTGGCGGAAAGCCAATCTTATAAAATATGGGCGGGCTACGCTTTTGAAACCCTGTGCCACAAACATATTGACGCTATCAAACGCGCATTGGGCATAGCCGCCGTTTATACCGAAATTTCCAGTATGCGGATTCCCGCTTCCGATGGAACACCTGGGTTCCAAATTGACCTGTTGATTGACCGCAAAGATAGTTGCATTAACCTTTGCGAAATCAAATTCCACAGCGGCCCCTTTACTATTACACCTGTGTACTATCAACAACTGATAGAGAAGCGACAACGCTTTATCGATCATACGGGCACTAAAAAACAGATTTTCCTGACTTTTATTACCAATCTTGGCATCACGCCCAATGCTTCCGCAAAGGATATTGTGGATGTGGAGATTCAGCTGGCGCAGTTTATGGAATGAGGGGAAGACCAAGCGCGGCGGAAATGCCGGGAATCACGTCCCCTCCATTATCCCAATCTCCTCCTCCGTCAACCCATACAAGCCGTACACCAAGGCATCTACCTCCAACTCTAATGAAGTGGTGTCGGAGGAAGGGTCGGATTGTTTGGTCGTCAAGATGAGGACCGAATTTTCACGCACCATTTTTGGATTCGATCGGTTTTTTCTTTTTGCCAGGTGGCAGAAAGTTTTCGCCTGTAACGACACTTTTCCCGGTTTTTGATTCTAATTCTTTACGCGCATTGCGGGCCACCGCGCCGCCTTTTTTACCAGCATTTGCATTAGCCGGTAAGCCTTCTGCCTGATCACTTTCGGCGATTTGACGGGTGGAGAGTTCAGCCAAAGCTGTAAAAATCAGTTCGGCCTCGCTCATGTGGTCGCGCAGGTTGTGCGTTTTCAGGTTTTTCAGGTCTTTATGTTCTTTTACGCTGAGCCCCGTCCATTCCTGATGGATGATGTTGGTCAACAAAGCAAATTCATCCGGTTTTTCTACTCCGTGGTCTTTCCAATAGTCCGTGAGTTTGTTGCGGCTTTCCTGCCCACTCATGCGCTGCTGGATCCACTTTTCGCTACGGCCAAGTTTTTGCCAGTTCTCCCGCGCACGATCCAGACTTTGCTCTGGGTCGCTTATTTCCTGCATTCGTTCGTAGCCGACCTTCGCAAGCCACTGTTTAAATGGCTCGGGTTTGGGGGAAGGAACCGATTGTATTAGTCGCAGGAGTTGCTCGGTGTCGGCGACGTCGGTGTCCCGCATTTTGCCATCTTCGGCAAGCATTTTCAACTGTCCGATTTTTTCGGACAGTTGACTTCCTTCCTTTTGCAGTTTACTTTTCAGGTCATTCCAGTACTTACGGGGACGGTCGGTTCCAGTGAGTACTTCGATCACATCAATGATGGAGAAATACCATTTTTGCGCTTCTTCGTTCCAGGCCGAACGGATTTGTTTTGCCTCGAATAGCTGGATGCTTGTTTCTTTTTTCATAGGAGATTAGGTGAAAGATAAATGAGGAGCAAATTTAAAATACTTTGTTTTGTTTTTAAAATAAAAATACAAATTATTTTATATTGTTGCTGCCTATACTTTCGTGCCACCAACCTCGGCCTAGTTTCGCACGAATCCCGGGCTTATCGGGAGTTGTCATCCTGACGGGATCTGTCCACCTCAAGTGCATTTTGGCCGAGTGTTTGCCCTTGTGAGCACTCGGGAGGGCAAGTACTCGGGGTACGCGCACTTGATGGGGACGGGTCCCGGTCAGGAAGACAAAGCTTGGGGACTCGGGCAGGGCAAACGCATCAAGCCCCCTCCACAATGGCTATCTCCTCCTCCGTTAACCCATTCAAGCCGTACACCAAAGCATCTACCTCCGACTCCAAAGCCGTGGTGTCGGAAGAAGGGTCGGATTGCTTGGGGGCGAGGATGCGACAAAATTGACAATTTATTAAATTCTTCATACTCTTCTCCAAATCAGCATAATATTGTACCTTTGATAAGCACTGACTTTTGAAAACTAGTTCCATTTCCATGTTACGTTTTAACTCAAATGGATACCTCACCCCAGACAATGTCATATCAACGGATTTCAAAACATTTGTTTTTGAATTTGTAGAATCAGTTCCCGATGAAAATCGGCTTAAAATACTCCGCAATTTCGTTGAGTTCTGCCGAACCTTTTTGCAGGATTTAGAGTTACAGGAAATGGTTGTTTTTATAGATGGGAGTTTCACAACAAAAAAGCAAGTCCCCAAGGATATTGATCTTGTTGTGTTTCTTCATTGGGAGGATCAAAAGAAACATGCTAAAATCCTGAATAATAACTACAAACACGATGACCTGCTGACTAATAATTTATTGGATGTTTATTTCGTACTAATCTACCCAGAAAACCATCCAAATCATTCTTTTACAAATTCTGACCGTGTCTATTGGGTTAACCAATTTTCAAGAACAAGACCCAGTAGTCGCGGCACAATTCATAAAAAAGGCTTACTTCAATTAACTGTTACTCAACATGATCTTGAACAAATCTGAAGCGATACAGGCAGAATGGCTGATTAAGCAAATTCGTGAAATCGACCAGTTGATTGATATGCATCAATCGGGTGATGGTGATTTTATGGCAAATCAATACGCCTCTCGCAGGTTACAATATTTTAAAGAGCTCATTATTTTGCTGACCACCTCTAAGTTCAATGCTTCTGGACAAGAGACGTTTCCACTAGTGCAAGAACTTATAAAAGAAAATTATCCCTCAACGCAACATAGAATAAGTAAACCTCACTCCTATAAGGCTTTTGACCGTACACTTTCTTTTTACAATAAGGTTTCGGCAAAAGTTGCTTCTAAAAAAGTGGGCAAAGCATCACCATCTAATGCGCCAAAAGCCACTGCGATAAAACTTGAAAAGGTCAAATCGCCACAGTAAACACACCGATATGGAGTCACGCCCCCTCCACAATGGCGATCTCCTCCTCCGTCAACCCGTACAAGCCGTACACCAAAGCATCTACCTCTGCCTCTAAAGCCGTGGTGTCGGAAGAAGGGTTGGATTGCTTGGCGGCGAGGATGCGAGAAACCAAATTGCTCAAGTTCAAACTTGCGTTAGAAAGATCGGGTATTGGCACTGTTTCAACATAGGCTTTTGACATAGAAAAATAGCCTCCCCTCATTTTGGAGACAATAGCATTCAAGCAAAATTTTATTACTTTAGAGTTTAAAATTCCAAGAAGTCTATGATCTTCAATTGGGCAAAAAAAGGTCGTTTTATTTAAATAAACCCCTTTGTCAACATAGCAAAATTGGTTTTCATTGGAAGTTTCAGGCCATACAATTTTTGTTACTTCAAATTCGGAAAAATAGGTTGCTGCACACCGCTGAAGTGCATACCATTCATACCTAATTCCTGTCTCGGTCAGATTTCTTTTTTCTAATTGGGGCTTAAATTTCAATAAATGTTGATAAATTTTGGGATACTTTTTTTGGAATTCACTTTCTGCAATTTGTGATGCTCCTGAAATACTCGGGTCTTGGTGCAGTGGAAAATGCCAAGGGATAAATAGCAAAAACTGATCAGTTTGGGTTAAGGTTTGATACTTTTTAATTTCTTTTCCTGACAAAAACGGTTTTATCACCTCCGCACTCCGCCCATCCTCCGCAATCAAGCGATCCCGCGTAGCCGCATCAATGACAAAGGCTTCGTTCAAGCCTGTAAGCACTCCCCGGTAAATTTTCCCCTGCACATATTCCCCCAGCGGCGTACCTGCAGCCCGCAGTTTGTCGAGCAATTGCTGCACCCCTTGGTTGCTCAGCGTCCAGCCGGAATCGCTCAGGCTTTCCAGTCCCACGGAGAAGGCGTTGCTGCGGATGTATTCACTTAGAGATGGCTCAAAAGCCAGGGTGCTGATCGTAGCGGCGGGGAAAGTAGCACGCGCCTCCGCCCGGCTCATCTCGAAAATGCAGGGGTAAGTGGTGGCTTCTTCAAACACCGGCAAGTCGCCAAAATCGCTGATGCCTTCTATGCGCTGGCGTTTTACAAATTGCCGGAGTTTGTCGCCATATCCGGCACGCATCCATTTGTTGGGCAGGATGTAACTGAACTGACCGCCAGGCCGGAGGATGTTCATGCCGCGTTCCACGAAATACACATAGAGGTCGGCGGTGCCGGCATAAGTTTCAAAAATGGCCTGGAAATGAGGCTTGAAGGCCGCCAGTTCTTCCTGACGGATATACGGCGGGTTCCCCAGCACTACATCAAACCCCAAATAATCCCCCTTTTCATCCAGTACTTCCGGAAACTCAAACCGCCACTCAAACGAATTCCGATACAGCGGACCGCTTTTGTATTCCTCCAATTTGCGTTCTAAATCAGTGACTTCTGTGTGGAGTTTGGCCTTTTCTTTTTTGACGGTTTCAGCGTCTTTTTTGGCTTCGCCGAAAAGGTCGAGGTTGTTGTCGAGCAGCACCAGTTGGCCGCGTTTTTGGGATAGAGTTTTGGCAAATGGGTTGCGGTTGAACACGGTTTGCCGGAACTCTTCTTTGATCTTTTGGATAAAAGCGCGGAGTTCTTCCTTGCCGTCATTGGTACGGACGTTCTTATAGGATTGCACCGCCAACAGATAATCGGCGTGACTGAACCTTTGCTTCCGAAACACGTCCGACAAATCCTCGTCCAGCGCAAAACGGCTCACCAGCGAGTTCCCGGATTTGATGTTTATGTCAATATTCGGCAGTGTTTCCAGCCGTTGGTATTTGCTTTCTGCGGTGAAATAGGCGTGTTTCAGCAGTTCCACCCACAAGCGCAGGCGGCAAATCATCACCGATTTAGGGTTGATATCTACCCCGAACAGGCAATTTTCGATCAGGGTTTGCTTTTCGTGAAACAGGGCTTCCTGAATGCGCTGGGAAGCTGTGTTGCCGGGCTGGTATTCAATGGCTTGATCGTTGCTGGAATCGGTGAGGATGAGTTCGTCATTGCCCACTACAGCGTTGAGGGTCAGCAGTTTGCCATTGGAATCACAGAGAATGCCCAGGTCGCTTTTGATGGCGATCAGTTCATTGAGCGCGCTCACAAGGAAGTGTCCGCTGCCCACCGCCGGGTCGCAGATGTGCAAGCTGTTGATGACGGCATGGGCCTCTTTGAGCGGTATTTTTTGGCGGATAAGTTCGTTGTGCAAGTCGGTTTCCACCTGCGCGCAATCCCAGCCAAAGCGTTCGTTGAACTTTTGCAACACGGCGCGGCGCAGCGTTTCCCGGCACATGTACATCGTGATAAATCCGGGGGTAAAGAAGGAGCCGTCGCGGTAGCCGTTTATTTTTTCAAAAATGAGGCCCAGCACGGAAGC
>CAYVPM010000005.1:0-13680 GCA_964453475.1 uncultured Saprospiraceae bacterium
GCTCGCCTTGCGGTACGGGCACCAGCGCGCGCATGGCGCAGTGGTATGCCAAGGGCTTGCTCAAGCCCGGCGACACTTTTGTGCATGAAAGCATTATCGGTTCGAAATTTATCGGGCGCATTGAGGAAGAAACCACGCTGGCCGGAAAACCCGCCATGCGCCCCAGTATCGAAGGCTGGGCCATCGTTACCGGGTATAATACAATACTCTTTGACGACGAAGACCCTTACGTCCACGGATTCCAGGTGATTTAGTTTCCGTACCTTCGCGCCAAAGTACCGGCATGACACTCTCTTTTGATACCCTGAACCTGAATACCCCCCTCCGCAACGCCTTGAACGACCTGGGTTTTGAGGAGCCAACACCCATACAGCACAAAGCTTTTTCCATCATCATGTCGGGCCGCGATGTAGTAGGCATCGCGCAAACCGGCACGGGGAAAACCTTCGCCTACCTGTTGCCCATACTCCGGCAATTGACCTTTTCCAAACAAAAAGAGCCAAGGGTGCTGATCCTGGTGCCTACCCGCGAACTGGTCGTCCAGTTGGTCAGTGAAATTAAAAAATTGACCACGTACATGAACGTGCGTGTGGAAGGCGTGTACGGCGGCACCAATATCAATACCCAGAAATTGCTGATTGCCAACGGAGTAGATGTCCTGGTGGCAACTCCCGGGCGCTTGATCGACCTGGCCGTAACCCGCGTTCTGAAGCTGGGCAGCATCCGGCAATTGGTAATCGACGAGGTGGACGAGATGCTCAGCCTGGGTTTCCGCCCGCAGCTGACCCGCATCCTCGACATGATGCCTCCAAAGCGGCAGAACCTGCTGTTTTCCGCCACCATGACCGAAGAAGTGGATGCCCTGCTCGATGCGTTTTTCAATGCCCCGCTTTATGTGGAAATAACGCGCATGGGCACGCCGCTGGAGCAAATCCGACAAAGCGGCTACCACGTGCCCAATTTTTTCACGAAAATAAATTTGCTGGCAAACTTGCTCGAAAACGACGAAAGCATGGAGCGGGTGCTGATTTTTTGCCCCAGCAAACGTATGGCCGACGTGACACACGAACGCCTGAAAGGGAAATTCCCCGAGCAATTCGACGTGGTGCACTCCAACAAATCGCAGAATTTCCGACTCAATGCCGTCATTGCCTTCCAAAAAGGCGCCCTGCGCGGCCTCATCACCACCGACTTGCTGGCACGCGGCCTCGACATCACCGACGTCACCCATGTGGTCAACATCAATACCCCGGAAATGCCGGAAATGTACATCCACCGCATCGGACGTACCGGCCGCGCCGATATGGACGGGGCTTCTATCACCTTTATTGCGCCTGCCGAACTGCCCAACCAGGAGGCCATTGAAGCGTTGATGGAAAAAAAGATACCCATCCTTCCCCTTCCGGAGGATCTGGAAATTTCCAGCGAACTCACCATAGATGAGCAATTTACCCACCCGGAAAAAAATTACCTGAAAGCGCCTTCCCTGAAAAAATCGCAGGGCGCCTTTCACGAAAAAAAGGATAAAAACAAAAAGTACAACAAGGGCAACAAAACCAAGTGGATGCGGGATATGAAGTATAAAAAACCGATCAAGAAAAGACCAAAGAAAGGGTAAACTATACTGTGATTAAAGTGATTCTGAATGATTTGATTGACCTCCTACGCCCTGAAAAGGGCTTCGGCGGCTAAAAAACAAATGCCTGATTTTAAAATGATTGCAATATTCCTGCATTCACAACCACTATGCGTTGGCTATACTGCATCGGCGATGGAATGGGCGGCAAGTTGCCAAACTGGTATTTTTCATTCAGCAACACCTTCAACAAGTCAATCACCGTGCTGCAGGCGCCTTTGTCAAACTGTAAGTAATTCCAAGCCTGAGCTGGGTTTCCATATTCAACATACTCAAATCAACAATGGAGTTGCGTTGCTGCGTAGGGGTTAAGGCAGGGTTTTCAACCCTGTTTTTCTCGTAGCCGAAGTAGCCAAGCACAATTGGCGCACTCAGGTCTATTTTGCAGCGATTGCCCGCCTTCAACAGTATCCGTGGTACGAAGCCCGGCGATATTGAAGTGTTCCAACGATGCACGGGATAATAACTTGCGTCGCCCGGGCGATAGGATGCCCATTGGCTCGATGCCCGGAGAAACAGCCCCAGGTAAGTCTTTACTTTTCGATCGTCGTCCCCGCCTTGCAGCCAGTTGTATTCGTATTGAACCTGGGCATAGCTGTTCTTCAGCTTGCCAAACTGACCTGTTTGAGGAATAGAATCTGGTATTAACCTGTAATCATAAACAGATTGATAGCCGATATACGCATTGCTCTGGCCTGACAATTCCCAGAAATTGCCGTTTGATTTTTCATGGGCGAAGCCGAGCGCAAAAAGCGGTTGGGTAAGGTATTCCAGCGTGTATGATGTGTTATTGTCGGTTTTGGAGAGTTGAAGCTCCGGTCGTTGTGCAAGTTCGAATCCAAGATATAATTTAAGATGGTTTTGTTGGGCTTGCGCTGTTGAGAGGCAGGCGCATAGGCAGGTGAGTATTACAGTTGTTTTTGTCATGTTATTTAAGTTTAGGTATGGATTCAAGACTACTGCGGGGTTTGAAAGGTTGCCCGGCGCCATTAAATTCAATGGCCTTGCAGAAAAACGATGCACCTGCTACAACTTCCCTGGCAATACCTAAGCAGCTTTTTTTATTCTATAAATCGGTGTTCAAAATCGGGTTTTTTGGGCCTGGCATTCAGCGTTTTGGCAACGTACCCGCAGATGCCGGCCAGCCTCCGGGTGATGATGCTGTAAAAATATGATCCTGGACATTGAGCTTCCCATCGCAGGCGGCATTGTTTCCATGCCTTTGCGGGATATGTTTTGAGGCGCCTATTTCGGCAGCTTTACCGACAGGTATGGCATTAACTGGAGGGTAAATTACCTCAAAAGGAGATCGAATGCCCGAAATTTTGACATAGGGCCAAGTGTCAAAATGGCAGCAGAATAGGTCGAAAAATGTCACTTTTGCCAAACTTATGCCATATTTTCTTACAAATAGCGCCGAATTTGCGCTGGCACAGAAATTGATTTTTGAAGTGAAATCAATCTTTAACCATAAAAAAGGAGGTCATAATGACACTTGTAAAAAGAAATGGAGGTTTAATGAATCCATTGCCTGTGCTTTTTGACGATTTTTTCAGTCGAGACTTGTTCAATTGGGGGAACAACAATTTCTCTTACACCAACACGACAATCCCTGCTGTGAACATTAAGGAAACAGCAGAGCATTACGAAGTGGAAATGGCAGCCCCCGGTATGACGAAGACTGATTTTAAAGTAGAGCTCGACGGCAACACCTTGACGATCAGTTCTGAAAAAAGCAACCAGGCAGAAAATCGGGAAGATGAACGCTACACCCTCAAAGAGTTTAGCTTTCAATCGTTCCAGCGGACGTTCACTTTACAAAAAGATGTGGTGGATATTGACAAAATTGAAGCCCGCTACGTAAACGGCCTGCTTCACCTGCTTATCCCTAAAAAGGAAGAAGCCAAGCAAAAGCCGCCAAGGCTCATTAAGATTGCTTAATGATTTTTTGCTGGAAAAAATTGCCGCCACGCAACGCCCTTGCGTGGCGCTTTTTTTTGGCATGGTTTTAGAACATATACAAATCAGTGTGTAAGTATTGTTCTAAATTGAAAATAAAAAAAGCGCGGGAAAAGTCCCGCGCTTTTTTTTTGTGCCTGGTGATTGAATGACCGGTGATTGGTGCACAGCAGTGATGCTCATATTTTGTATTGCGTTTCAGCGCCATTAGCCAAATACAACTTCCAGATTTTTTGACTTTGCGTGCTGAAAAACAAATCCCAATTTGGA
Source organism: uncultured Saprospiraceae bacterium (assembly GCA_964453475.1). Taxonomy (GTDB): domain Bacteria; phylum Bacteroidota; class Bacteroidia; order Chitinophagales; family Saprospiraceae; genus M3007. Next base: position 3,866 of record CAYVPM010000005.1, read on the forward strand.
ACAAGATGACGTGCACCAATCACCAATCCAACCAATCACCAATCACTATTCACAATCTTCCTTCAATTGCCGCAATTCCTCCCGGCTGTTCACTGTGACCAGGCTGCCGTCAGCCGTCATTTTCACGGTGATGGGGAACACGATTTTCGGGCGCTCCTGGGAGCCTGGGTTGTTCTGCCGCCAGTCGCGGATCAATTGGCGCAAAGCCATCCGGTCGGCTGCCTCAGCGGTAGTGCCATCCGGGAACTCAATCGTGATGGGAAACACCAGTGTGAAACAGGAAAGTCCGTGGTTGCCATGACCTTGTGGGCCGTGGTTGCCAAAAGTGCCGGCACAATCGGCGCGAAGGCGGAACAAACCTTCCTGATCATCAATGGTAATGAGATCGCCGTCCTGTGATATGACCGAAATCGGGAATACAAACTGAAACAACTGGCGGTGCTGACGCGGGCGGCCGTGGCTGCTGAAGTAGCGGCGAACTGCGCTTACGAGCTCCTCATTTGAATCAATTTCAACGGCGGTTCCGTCGGGCAGGGTGATGCTAAGCGGGAAAACAAGTTCGTAGCAGCCAAATCGGCCCATTCCGCCGCGCTCCTGCAAAGAGTACAGGGCTTCGTCGACAGCTTCATCTACGTCAGCCGCGTTGTCTTTGTTGCAGGCGACGAAAATGGCGATCATCGCGATCAGGGGCAAAAGGAAAAACTTCAATGTCTTTTTCATGTCAGATAAATTTGTGTGTGAGAATTGTCGTGCTTAAGTTGTTGAACAAGGTTATTTTCCGGAAAACCATTTCGTTTGAAAGCGTTCTGCAGGGTAAGGTAGCGTTTTGAGCCAGGGGTTGCATTTCGGATAAAATTTTTTTTGGGGAAATAAATTTTTTAGCAAAATGCAACCCCTGCCCACTTATCCATACCTACCATACAAACGAAGCATACCTCACGCTGCCAGGTTTTGTGCACTCTGATGTTTGTAATCAATTCAAAATCAGTTGAATCAATCATTGTCAATCACAAAAATCAGGCAAATCATAGTATAATCTCCGTACCTTCAATCCATGACTGAATCAAACCTGCAAGCTTGTATTCGCGGTGACCGAAAGGCTCAAAAAGCGTTTTTTGAGCATTTCAAGGGCAAGATGTTTGCCCTTTGCCTGCGTTATGCCAACAGCAGGGAGGATGCCGAAGATGTGCTGCAAGAAGGTTTCGTCAAGGTGTTTCGCGACCTGCACCAATATTCCGGCGCAGGGAATTTTGAAGGCTGGGTGCGCAAAATATTCGTGAACACCGCCTTGCAACATTTACAAAAACAAAAAAAAGGGCCGCTTATGGTGGAATTGAACGACCAGGATTTTGCCAGCGAGCCCGAACCTTATCAAGCCGAAGAAGTCCCGGCAAAAAACATGATCCGAATACTCCAAAAACTGCCGCCCGGATTTCGCACGGTGTTTAACCTGCATGTTTTGGAAGGCTATTCACACCCCGAAATTGCGGAAATACTCAATATTTCCGTTGGCACCTCCAAATCACAGCTCTTGCGGGCAAAGGCGCATTTCCGCGCCCTGCTCGAAGGAAGCCTAACTGCCTGATCGCTATGGAAAGAAACATACACGACGACCGTCTCGACGACTACGTAAAAGGTTCGTTCGAAGACCATACGGAAAATCCGGCCACCGATATGTGGGAACGGATCGAAAGCCAATTGCCGGAAGGGGAGCGCAAACCCCTCTGGTATGCCTGGCGGCGTTTTGGCTGGCCAATGGCGGCCGCGTTGGCAATCTTTTTGCTGATCGCCCGCCTGGTTTGTGTTGAAGTATATTACAAAGAAAAACTGCAAAAAATAGCCGCGGAGCAAACTCAAGCCGCGCATAGCAGGATACAAGATCCACTTCCCAAAACAAATTCTGCCAGCGACAATTTAGCGGAAAAATTGAGCAATACCAAGTCCCAATTCGCCGACAACAACTTGACAGCAAAGCATGACGCTACCAGTACGAATACCCGGTCATCTGGCTTGAAACAAAAGCAGGCCTTGCTAAGTGCTACCAAAATTGCCAGCCCTGGCGCTGGCCACACCGGTGCTAACGGCAATCCCAGCACACCATCCAATACATTCCCCAAACTTTTGAACAACATAGAAATCCAGGGGCTGCCCGTAGCCAATACCTTTGATGCATTCTTAGTTCCAAACCCGCCAGCGCAGGATAACCAAAAGCACCTTGCTCCGGCACTTCAGCCCGATTCTTCGGCTTCCCAGCCATTGACCTTTGAAAAACCCCTTGATTTTCAAATTATTCCACAAAAATCACCCGCGCTATCGTTTGAAAGGCCTGAAACGCCAATAGCCCTTACAGTGCCGACAAAAAAGCACAAAGAACCCAGTGGCTGGTACATGGGTGTTTTCGCCACGCCGCATTATACCGTAGAAAGAACCGCCCAGGTAAGCCGCCCCGGACTGCGCCCCCTTTTCACCAGTCAACAAGAGCGTCCGCAAGTTTCTTCAGATATATCATTGCGCATCGGCAAAAAAATCAACAACCGTTTTGCCATTGAAAGCGGCCTGGGTTATCAGCACCTGAACAGAACTGCGACCCACCTGGCGCGCTTTGAGTACCGGGAAGGCCAGACCATTCAAAACCCAGGCGGGGCGGAATCGCGCAGCTTCGACTACGACCTCAACACCTACAGCGGCTCAGCATCGGTGAGTTTGCGCATGGAAGTGGCGGGCAGCAACACGCCTGCCGCCCTGGAGCGCGTGGGGGCTCGTATCACAAGCAAAGAATCTTTGAAAATCATACAAGTGCCCGTATTGGGAGTAGCCCGGCTGGGGCAAGGCAGGTTGAAAGCTGTATTGAAAGCAGGCGTACTTGGAAGCTACCTTGCAAAAAACTCCTTTGAATTTACAGCGCAGAGACTTGAAAACACCAAGCTGCGTTTCCGCACCCAGGATGGCTACACCATACGGTTCAACCGGCCGCAGCGCTTTACCTGGGGCTACCAGCTTTCCGCGGGCGCAGAATTCAGGTTAACGAAAAGCCTGAGCATCTCTGCCGCACCTACGCTTTCGGGCGATTTTCTGCGGAAGGACACGCAATTCGGGCGCTTGCCGGAACAGACGGCGGTGGGGATGAATTTGGGCGTTGTTTTGTGGCTTTGAGCGTTCAGCTTATGCATGCTCCAAAATAAATGCAGGGTCTATGTTGAGCAACTTGTACAAGCGTTTGGCCAGATCCATGTTCACCTTCCGTTTCCCTTGCATCACTTCAGAAAGGCGGGTGGCTGTAATGCCTAGGATAATTGCTAGGTCTTTTTGCTTCATTTTCCGCTCATACATTTTCAGTTCGAGCATCTCTGTCAAGGTTCGCGGCTGGCGAATGGGCATAATGGGAATGCCGTCTTCCCAAGTTTCCGCTAAAAGCGAAAGATATTGTAAATCTGCTTTCTCCGCGCTTGTGAGCGTATGCCCGCCTCCTTGCACAGAGGATTTTTGCAAGTAGCTTTGTACGCGCTCCATAACTTGTTGATATTCTTCTTCAGAATTGATCTTGTATTGCATGGTTTTCATATTGTACTAACATCAACTTTGTCATAAGCTGCATGGGTGCCAACAAAGCGGATAAAAACAGTTCTGATATCGAAAAAAATCATGGCCACAAGTCGAAAGCGATTGCCTTTGATATTGAAAACAAACCGATCATTTCCAACATAATCTACTGAATTGAAAGAATTTTTTATGTCTGAAAAATTGCCCCATTCTTGCTCTTTCGTTATCAAATACCAGTGATTCAAAGCTTCGATGGCATCTGGGTGTTCCAAACCAAAATCCCGTAATATGGATTTGCTGATAACGACCATTTTTACAGCAAAAGTATAATTTAATTACCAAAAACAAAATTTATTTCTAAAAAAAGCCGGCTATTCGCATAATTAACGAATAGCCGGCTTGATCTTCGGGCTTGTCAGCCCATTTACTTCACCCCAAAATCCTTCCGAATCTTGTTCAGAGCACTACCTGCCTGTACCCATTCAATCTGTTGTTCGTTGTACGTATGGTTCACCGGGAATTTTTCCTGGCTGCCATCGGAGTGGTTCAGCACGATGGTAAGCGGTTTGCCGGGCGCGAAAGAATCGAAACCCTGGAGGCTCACTTTGTCGTCCTGTCGCACTTTGTCGTAGTCGGCAGGGTTGGCGAAGGTAAGGGCCAGCATCCCCTGCTTTTTCAGGTTGGTCTGGTGGATGCGCGCGAATGATTTTACGACCACAGCGCGGACGCCAAGGTAGCGCGGCTCCATGGCGGCGTGTTCGCGGCTGCTGCCTTCACCGAGGTTTTCTTCCCCGAAAATGATGGTGCCGATGCCTTTTTTCTGGTAATGCCTTGCTGATGCAGGCACTTCCATGTACTGGCCGTTTTCGATGTTGAGCACTTTGTTGCGCTCGCCATTGAAGGCATTTTCAGCACCGATATAGCAGTTGTTGGAGATGTTCTCGAGGTGACCGCGGTATTTCAGCCAGGGGCCGGCCATGGAGATATGGTCGGTGGTACACTTGCCTTTGGCTTTGATGAGCACCCGCATGTCCTGTAAATCACCATTTGTGATGGGCTTGAATGGCTTCAACAGTTGCAAGCGCTGGCTGTCTTTGGCCACGGCGATTTTGATCGCACCCTTGGCTGGGGGAATATATCCTGCATCTTCCACCGCAAACCCGGCTTTGGGCAACTCGATACCTTTTGGCGGGTCGAGTTTCACCATTTCGCCTTTTTTGTTCATTAACATACCTTTCTTCGGGTTGAAGGTGAGGTCGCCGGCGATGGCAAATGCGGTCACGATTTCAGGCGAGGCAACGAATGCGTGGGTGTTGGGGTTGCCGTCGTTCCGCGAGGTAAAGTTGCGGTTGAAGGAAGTCATGATTGAATTCGCCCTTTTGGCATCGTCGATATGCCGCGCCCACTGCCCGATGCAGGGCCCGCAAGCGTTGGCGAGCACAACGCCGCCGATTTTTTCAAATTCGCCCAAAAGTCCGTCGCGCTCGGCAGTGAACCGGATCTGCTCCGAGCCGGGTGTGATGGTAAACTCGGATTTTACCTCAATGCCTTTTTCCCGCGCCTGCCGCGCTATGGATGCCGCGCGCGTGAGGTCTTCGTAGCTGGAATTGGTGCAGGAGCCGATAAGCCCTACTTCCAGCTTCGCCGGGTATTTGTGCTTCTTCACCGCTGCGGCAAATTTCGAGAGCGGCCACGCAAGGTCGGGCGTGAAAGGGCCGTTGATATGCGGCTCCAGTTTGCTCAGGTCGATTTCGATCACCTGATCGAAGTATTTTTCCGGGTTGGCGTAACATTCGGCATCGCCGGTAAGGTAATCGGCTACCTTGTTGCACATGGAGGCAACTTTGCTGCGGCCAGTGGCCTTGAGGTAGCGGGCCATTGTTTTGTCGTAACCAAAAGTGGAGGTGGTGGCGCCTATTTCAGCGCCCATGTTGCAAATGGTTCCTTTGCCCGTTGCGCTCATGCTTTGTGCGCCTGGACCGAAGTACTCTACGATGGCGCCTGTGCCGCCTTTTACGGTGAGGATGCCGGCCACTTTCAGGATCACGTCTTTGGGCGAACTCCATCCGCGCAGTTTCCCGGTCAGTTTCACGCCGATCAGTTTCGGCATTTGTAGTTCCCAGGCCATGCCGCTCATGGCATCCACGGCATCGGCGCCGCCGACTCCGATGGCGACCATTCCCAGGCCGCCGGCATTCACGGTATGGGAGTCAGTGCCGATCATCATGCCGCCAGGGAAGGCGTAATTCTCCAGTACGATCTGGTGGATAATGCCAGCGCCCGGCTTCCAGAATCCGATGCCGTATTTCTGGGAAACGGTGCTAAGAAAATCAAAAACCTCCTTGTTTTTGTCGAGCGCTACGGCCATATCTTTTGCTGCCCCGACTTCTGCGGTGATCAAGTGGTCGCAGTGCACAGTGCTTGGCACGGCCACTTTTTTGCGGCCACAGGTCATAAATTGCAGCAGTGCCATCTGTGCGGTTGCGTCCTGCATGGCAACGCGGTCCACCTGGAAAAAAACATAGTCGCCACCGCGCTTGTAGTCGGCCAGCGGGTTGTCGCTGTGCAGGTGCGCGAACAGGATTTTTTCGGAAAGTGTGAGTGGGCGTTTAAGTTTGGCTTTTGCCGCATCGACGCGTGCGGGGTAGGAGGCGTAGAACGCCTTGAGCATTTTTAGGTCAAATATTGTGGAGGCCATTCGATTCGTTTAATTCAAAAAGAGCGCAAATATAGCAGCTTTTGATGCCATATTGAAACCTATGATAGGGCAAAAAGTTTGCTCAGCACATAAATTTTGAGATGTCTACACTTTCTTTTGCCTTCATAGGCATGCTTTCCCGTCAATTCTCCTCAAATTTGCATCTTTAATTCAAAGCACTTTTTTGTTTCGCTGTTTCAGGAACAAGAAGGCAACAAAACCCCAGCTTTCAACCAACAACCATCAACCCTCCTACGCCAAGGCTTCGGCGGGTAAACCGTCCACCCTCCTACGCCAAGGCTTCGGCGGGTAAACCGTCAACCGTCAACCGTCCACCGTTATGCAACCTACCGACGAAAGAATCCGAAAAAAACGGGGTTTCCGCAATCCGATGTTGATCGTCGGGTTGGTGATGATCCTTTTTTACATTGTGCTGGGCACCTGGATATTGCTGGACAAAAGCTTCCTGCTAGGCATAAATAATGAGCTTCGCAATATTTTCGCTGTGTTGCTGCTTATATATGGGACATACCGCGGCTGGCGTATATGGGCAGATTATTTTTGACCATAAAACTTGAGTTATGAAATTGAGATATTTGTTTTTCGGCATTGTAGCCATCATGTTTTTTGCCTGCCAGGAAAAAGGCAAGGATGGGAAAGTACTGGATACCATCACCACCGGGAAAATTACCATCATGGTCGACGAGGGGTATCAGCCGGTGATTTCCTCCTGTATTGATGTGTTCGACTCCATTTACCGCACCGCCAAAATTGACGCCCGGTACACCTCGGAAGGGGAAGCGGTGAATGCCCTCATGAACGACACGGTACAAGTGATCGTTATTGGAAGAAAGCTGACAGCCGAAGAGATGGGCTATTTTGAGTCAAGGGGGTTCACGCCGCCCACAACACCCATCGCGTATGATGCCCTGGCCTTTGTTTTGAACAATGGCAATGCAGATACCGTTTTTACAGTGGATCAAATCCGGGACATCCTTACCGGGAAAATCACCAATTGGAACCAAATAAACCCAAAATCCAGGCTTGGCCCCATGCAAGTTGTATTTGACAACCCGCTTTCCGGCACCTTGCGCTATGTGAAAGACTCCATTATCGGCAATGGAATGCCCATCACGCCCAGTGCTTCAGCCATGAAAACCAATGCGGAAGTGATCAACTACGTGGGAAAGCAAAAAAATGCCATTGGCATCATTGCGGCAAACTGGATATCGGATACCGACGACAAAGGGGTGCAGGAATTCCGGCGTGAAATACGCATTGCCGACATAGCAGAACAAGCAGGAGCGGAAGGATATGGCCCATATCAGGCCTACATGGCACAAAACAAATACCCTTTCCGGCGCACCGTGTACATCATCAATGCACAAGGCAGGCGCAATGGCCTGGGGATGGGCCTTGCCTCTTTTTTTGCCAGCGATGCCCAGCGTATCATGCTCAAAGACGGGCTTTTGCCCGCCAATGCGGTAACACGCCTTGTCAAGTCGAGCAGGGAGTAAAACCGTTAATGTTGTATTAAATAAAGCCTTTCGCGCTTTCAAATTGTTTATTTATCACAAAAAAAGCGTCATAGACGTAGAGCTTCGTTGAAAAGCGAAACCAGGTTATTAAAAACAAACTTTTTCCGAACAATGACAAATCTTCTGAAGAAAGCCCTATTGCTTGCCAGTATTGCCATCGCGCAAGCGGCATCTGCCCAAACTCCTGCTGACGGCCTGGCCGCCATACATCTGGGGGAATGGGACAAAGCCATCAATATTTATACGGCCTTGAGTAAAGCCAACCCGAGCGACCAATCACTACTGCTCTCGCTTGGCAATGCTTATGTGGCCAAAGGCGACAATGCCAAAGCTGCTGAAATCTTCCAAAAAGCATTTGAAGCCAACACAGATGGCACACTTGCATTGGTAGCATTGGCCCGCCAGGCACTTATGAAAAACGATATTGCCGAGACTGAAAAACTGCTGGACAAAGCAAAGCGGAAGGGCCGCAAAGACATCGTCGCACACCGCCACATTGGCGAAACCTTCATTTTCTATGTAGCTCCAGGCAGCAAGAAGCCCAATTTCACCCGTGCAGAGGAGCTCTTGAAAGCAGCTATAGACGTGAACAACAAGGATTTTGAAACGGTGATGTCTATGGCCTACCTCTACAAAGCCATACCCGATGGCGGTAAAGCGGCACAATTCTATGAGCAAGCGGAATACCTTGAGCAAAAAAACCCGCTGCCAAAGCTTATGATGGGTAAAGTGTACAAATCCGCAAAAGTGCCAGATAAACCGCTGCTTTACTTCAACAAAGCCATAGCGTTGCAGCCAAACTATTCCCCCGCTTTGCGCGCAAAAGCCGAGATGCTGTACTTCGCCCGCAAATGGGAAGAGGCTACTGTCGCCTTGAAAGACTTGGTTAAAAATGGCTCGGAAGTGACCATTGAAGACGAGATGCTGCTGGCCAATAGCTTGTACGTCACCAAAGATTGCAAAAGTTGCAGCGAACTGGTAGAAAAGATACTGGCAAAAGACGGTAGCAAAAACTACCTGCGCCGCCTCCAGGCCTACTGCGATTACGACAATGGCGACTATACCCGTGGTCTTCAGATACTCAACGAATACTTCAAAATTGTGAAGCCAGAAAAAATGTTGCCTTCTGATTTCAAATACCATGGCGACTTGCTGCTCAAAACAAAAGGCGACACCCTTCAGGCTATTGCCGATTACCGCAAAGCCATTGAAATGGACACTATAGGTACCGACTCCTGGAAGTTGTACCAAGACATCGCGGAGCTGCAATACTTCCGCCGCGACATGTGCGGCTCTGCCATTTCGTATGGAAAACTCCTCGACTCCCTGCCTGGTGATGATCCAAACCGCCTCACCTATTACTACTATAAAGGCGTTGGGCATTATTACTGCAAAGGCGACAGCATGAGCATCGTCAAAGCAGAAAAAGATTTCAAAAAAATCACGGAGATCAAGCCAGATGCTATGATTGGTTGGGAATGGGCTGCCAAATCAGCCAGCCAACTTGACCCTAGCCCGGCAGCAATCGAAGCAGACCCAACCAAGGCTAAAGAATACGGAAAAGCCCGCTATTACCATGAGAAAATCATAGAGATATTCGGGTCTGACATGGCGAAAAAACAAGACCTGATCAAATCCAGCAACTACCTGGCTTACTATTATTTTGTGCAAAAAGACGAAGCCAACTTCAACAAATTTGTTGCCAAATGGCTTGAGCTGGAAACTGACCCTGCAAAGGTCACTACCATCAACGAGATGAAGGAAGCCTTCGGGAAGGAAGAAGAGCCCGTAACACCCGACAACAAGCCGAAAACACCAGTTAATGGCGGCGGCGGAAAGGGCTAGTAACTAAGTTGGTTCAGCAACACTGCGCTATAACGGAAATAGGATCGCGTAGCGGGAGCATTGAAAAATGGTACAATGCCGGGCTTTTTAGAAACGGCCCGGTATTGTACCCACAATGCTCCCGCTACGCGGTTTTTTTAGGCAGGTGCCCCGGCGCTAAAAGTAAATGCCCAACTTCAGGGCCATGATGCCCA
>CAYVPM010000005.1:13780-15887 GCA_964453475.1 uncultured Saprospiraceae bacterium
ATGCCCAACTTCAGGGCCATGATGCCCATAGTAGCTTTGGAATTTTCCTTTTGCCAACTTGGAAAGGTGGTCAGGACAGAACCGGAATCCCTTGTCAGGTCAGTAAACTGTTGCTGGTACGCCAAGCCGATTACTGCGGTAGCATGGGTGGCAAACTCATATTCGATGCCGCCGCCCAGGCCCCAGGAAAGCGAAAGTCCGTTCACATCAGGGCGGATGTTTTCATCGTCTGAGTTCTGGTTGTTGGTGCCGCGAATATCGCCCGTGCCTTTTGAAATAAAGCCCAGGGTAAATACGGGGATTTCAGCATAAAACTTCAGGCGGGAATCTTCGTTGGAGCCACCCCGCATTTTAAAACCGAGCGGGATCTCAACGTAGTTGATCCGGTAATGCAACTTTGCATTCATCGGAAGGGTGTCGAGCGCTGGCGAGCTGAGGTCCGATTTTGGCCAAAATACACCTTCACTATAGCCGTTTTGCAGGAAACCGCCCTGGTTGAACCCAAATCCGAGCCCTGTCGTGATGGCATAGTTGCTGGCAAAATAGAACTCGCCCATCAAACCAAGCTTCAGGCCCCAGTTGGAGCTCACGCCTTCAAGTTTTTTATCGCTGGTGCGCAGCCATGACCAGGTCGGCGAGGCCTGAACGCCAAAGCGGACTTTCTGAAAGTCCTGTGCAAAAAGGCCGTCAAGTAAAAAAGCGGAAAACAATAATACCAAGGCAATTTTTTTCATAACACTGTTGTTTGTTTGCAGTTTCAATAAAATGGATTTATCAATGAATGTAACAAAGGTAATCGGATACTGGTTGGCTGTCGCCTTGTTTTCACTTCTTTTTGCTTGCGGGCAAGGTACTGAGCGTAATGCTCCAGACGTATCAGGAATCGAGGTAAATGTAAAAATAAAGCGTTTTGAACAGGACCTGTTTTCAATAGACACCAATAACCTGGCCGCAGGAATGGCAGTGCTATCGCAGAAATACCCCAGTTTATTCCCGCTTTTTGCCGAAAATATTATCCACGACCAAAGAAACCCGGATGAAACGGCAGAACAAGCCCTGCGCGGGTTTGTTTCGGCGCCACAGATAATTTTGCTCAACGATACCGTGCAGCAGGTGTACGGCGACTTGCGCTGGCTCGAAAAAGACCTCTCCCAAATGTTTCGTTACTACAAGCATTATTTCCCCCAAAAGCCTGTGCCGGAAGTCGCAACCATCATTTCGGAGTTCGCAGTGGATGCCTTCACTTATGGAGACAGCCTTTGCGGCATCGGGCTCGATTTGTTCCTTGGAGAAAATTACCCGGCTTATAACGCAGAAGTTTTTCCATCCTATATCCGCAGGCAATTTCAACGGGATTATATCAGCACGAGGCTCGGTAAAGCCGTAGCGCAGAATACCATGGGCGAAACACCGCCCGGAACCCGGCTGCTCGACATGATGCTGTACAACGGCAAAATGTTGTACATCCTGGATTGCCTGTTGCCTGCCGTGCCCGACAGCATGAAAATGGGCTATACCAGCGCTCAAATGGAGGGTTGTGTGTACAACGAACAGGCGGCATGGGCGAGGATTTTATCGCAAAACCTGTTGTATTCCAGCAATTTTGAATCCTTCAAAAAATTGGTCACCCCCAGCCCCAACGCGCCCATGGTGTTTCAGGAAGCCCCCGGAGAAATCGGGAACTGGCTGGGCTGGCAAATCGTGAAAGCGTATATGAAGCGCTATCCGGAGACAAGCATAGACGCGCTGATAAAAATGCAGGACGCACAAAAATTCCTGGAAGAAGCCAAGTACAAGCCCAGGAGGCCGGAGTAAGGGGCGCTACTGCGTTGCCCGGATGTACGACCATCCCTGTTCTTGTTTCAGCACCACTTCCACCACGCCGGCCGGCACGGTGCGACATTGCTTTACCAGTTCCTCCCGCTTGATCTTTCTTTCGCGCATGGTGTTCTCGCATGCCACAAAATCGACGCCTTTGGCATGGAGTTCCTGAATTTTTCCGGCTTGCTGCGTGAGGGCTGTCTGGAGAAAACTGATGCCGCTGTTGTGGCACACCACTTCGATTTTGGCATTGGGGGCGGCCACCAGAAAATTGTTGAGCTGTTTG
>CAYVPM010000006.1:0-14461 GCA_964453475.1 uncultured Saprospiraceae bacterium
GGTCAACTTTCTGCCGCAGCATTTCGTCTTCCGGAATCCGGTCAATGTCTTTGGGCATGGTATCGGCGGGGTTCTCTGATTGGCCTTGTTTTTCTACGGCTTCTTTTGTCATGGAGGAGAGATCGCCCACGAGGATCTTTCGAATATTGTCGCTGTAAGCCCTGGTGGCATTGATTTCATTTTCCAGCGCACTCACTTTTGAGGTCAGTTCCGCAATCTCAGAATCACGGTGAAAATCGCCGTAACCCGGTATGTAGCGTTTGAGCGGGGTCCAGATAATAAGGACAGTGACGATAATTGCCGTGCCAACGATCAGGGAACTAAAACCGATGTAAACTGCTAAGGGGGTCAATTTCACCGAAGAGACTTCTTCAAAAGTATCATCGTTCATCACGACCAGCCGGTAGGTATCGTGCAGCTTTTCCATAAAGCTGCGGTCTTCGTCGCCGTGCCGCCGGAAGAAATTGACAAACTGTTTTATGAAAGCAAAAAATTTCTGCATAAAAATCGAGGTTCAAGGTTTCAGGTTTACGCGATTGTTGGAATTTTTGGATTGGTTTCAAGCATACGAACCAAGCGCGTAAACCTGAAACCCGAAATCCGAAACCTTTTAATCGCCACAAAGTTCGTTATTTATTGCCTTGCTTGGGCAACCATTTGACTTAAATATGCACCATTACCATCCCGAAGCTCTACTCAAGCCCGGGCTGTTACTGAAAATCTGCTTTCTTACTTTTTGGCATGAAGAATATTTGGAGAATCGCTCTTGGCGCCCTCGCGCTCGTTTTGTTTTTGTTCAGCTGTGTTACCCAGAAAAAGAAAGGGGAAGAAACCAGCAAATTCAAAAAGAACTACCACAGTTTTACCAATAAATACAACTATTGGTTCAATGCTGACGAGCTTTACCGCTTGTCCATTATCAAGCTTGAAACCTCCTACAAGGACAATTACAACCAGATTCTGGCAGTATATCCAGCGGCGGCAGCAGACCCGCAACCGGTGCGCGGCGACATGGACAACGTCATCACGAAAGCCTCAAAGGGAATTGTGCTGCATCGCCCCGGCCGTTGGACCGACGACAACTACCTGCTGATCGGCCAGGCCCAGTTTATGAAGCGCGATTTTGAAACAGCCGAATCTTCTTTCGAATGGATGAAGGAAGAACAAGACCCGCGCAACAAAAAAACCGTCAAACTGAGCAGCAAAGAGAAGAAGCAGCAGAGCAAGAAGAAGATCGCATCGAAGAAAAAAGAAGCCAAGAAAAAGGCCGAGGCAAAAAAGAAAGCACAAGCCAAGAAAAAAGCTGAAGCCAAGAAGCGGGCTGCTGCCAAGAAAAAAGCGGCGGCTCAGCGGAAAAAAGACGCTAAAAAAAATAAGGGGAAAAAGGCCCCGGATGCTGGAAAAAGCAGCACTGCAGCAGACCCGAAAACAACACCTCCCGCAGTCGATGCAAAAAAGCCTGTCGAAGACCCCGATGAAAAAGGCCGAAACCCCTATGCCGAACCCTTGGGCCGGGTCAACGCGTTCCCGAACACCATGATCTGGTATGGCCGTACGCTGACCGAACGCGAGAAATACGAAGAAGCGGAATTCCTTTTCCGTGAATTGTGGGAGGAACCCAATTTCCCGCTTTCCTTGCACGACGATCTCGCCACCGCCGAAGCGCATTTGTTTATCAAGCAGAAAAAATACAACAAAGCCATCGGACCGCTTACCAAAGCCATCGAGACCACGCCGAGCAAAAAACAGCGGGCAAGGCTTGCCTTTATCCTGGCCCAAATCTACGACCGTGCTGGGCAGCACGACCAATCGTACAGTGCTTATGAAAAGGTGCTGAAAAGCAACCCCCGCTACGACATGGAATTCAATGCCAGGCTGCAACAGATTTACGCCGGCTGGGCAAATGGGAAAGTAAGCAGCGACGATGCGAACAAAAGCCTCGACCGGATGCTCCGCGACGATAAAAACCTGGAGTACCGCGATCAAATTTACTTTACACAGGCAGAAATTGCCCTGCGCGAAAATCAAAAAAAGGAAGCCATCGCTTTATTGCGCAAATCACTGGCCTTCAACCAAAGCAATACCTCCCAACGCGCAGAATCGTACCTGAAACTCGCCAACCTATATTTTGATGCCGAAGACTTTGTGTCGGCCAAAAACTATTTTGACAGCACCCTAACTGTGCTGCCCGCTGCCGACGAACGCTACAAACTGGCAAGCGATTATGCCAACAACCTCAAAGACATCGCACGCCTGATTACGGCGATTGCTGCCAACGACAGCATCGTGCGCATTTTTTACATGGATGATGCCGCCCGCAAGGAATTGGCCAAGCGCCTGAAAAAAGCGCGCGAAGATGCCGAAAACGCCAAGGCTGCAACGGCAGCAAAAGCAGACCTGTCGGCCATTGCCAAAGCCCCGCCCCCAACCGCAGGCAAACTTTCTACCTTCTATTTTTACAACGACGCTTTTCTGAAAAAAGGGAAAAAGGATTTCAGCAGGACCTGGGGCGAGCGCAAGCTGGAAGACAACTGGCGGCGGAGCAGCCGCATCGCTTCAAGCGGTTTTGATATTGCCAGCATAGACTCCACCAAAGCCAGCGGGGCTGACGATGCCGAGTTAAAGGATATCTTTGCCAATATCCCTAAAACGGAAGCAGAGCTTTCCGGCCTCCACATCGCCACTTATGAGGCCATGTACCAGCTTGGCACCCTGTTTCGCGATAAATTGACCAACAACAAGCGCTGTGTGCTGACACTCGAAGAGCTTCAAACCCGGTACCCCGATACAGCCCGCTATGAAAAGGAAACCTGGTACTATTGCTACCTCGCCCATACCGACCTGACAAACTTTCCCCAAGCCAAAGAATACCTGGAGAAGCTGAAGGGGAAATACCCCAACAGCGCATTTGCCAAAGCCCTTACCGATCCAAACTTCCTCAACGCAACCAAAGAACGGGAAAAAGAACTCAACCGCTATTACGAGGAAACCTATTCCCTGTTTCAAAAAGGCGTGTACAAAGATGCCCTCGACAGGTGCCAGGAAGCGCCCAAAAAGTATGGATCGCAGAACAACCTGGTGCCCAAATTTGCGCTCCTCAGCGCGCTATGCATCGGCAACCTGAATGGGGCAGATGCTTACTGTACTGCGCTCGGCGAGGTCATTTCCCGCTACCCGAACAGCGCAGAAGCCACCCGCGCCAAAGAAATCGCCCGCGTACTGGAATGTAAAGGCTTCGAAGTTCTCGACAAGAAAAAAGAAACGCCTGCCTCCATCGACGATGCCTTCACCAGGGAAGATGACAAGCTGCACTATTTCATCGTAGCGCTCAAAGGCGATGATGTGCGCCTCGACGACGTCAAAGCCGCCATTTCCGATTATAACCGCGAGTTCCACAAGCTCGATCAGTTGAGGATATCCAATATCTTCCTGGGCACCGATGTGAGCACCCCCATCATCGTGATCCGCAAATTTGACAGCAAGGAACAAGCCATGCGTTATTTCAGCGAGGTCAGGGCGCAGAAGAGCTTCCTGGGCGAAACATCCAAAAAGACCTACACTAAGGAGTTCTTCGCCATCACACAGGAAAACTACCGCCGGATATTGAAAAACAAGACCCTGGATGGATACCGGGAGTTTTTTCAGGAGAATTATTTGAAATGACAATTCGCATATTGCACCCCATGCGCAATGGTAAAGCGGACAAAAAGCTTGTTTATTTATTTTCCAAAAAGTGACTATACCCATTTACACACGAAACGGTTGAGGTGATTTCGCGCAGATTTTACGCAGAAAAAACGCACAGATTCTACACAGATGTTTCTGCGTAAAATCTGTGCAACCGAATCTGTGTAAAATCTGCGCGAAATAAAAATCAACCGCAACGCAAGGTGTAACTGGGTATAGTTGCGTTCCAAAAATTCGGATGACTCACCTTCGTTGGATTTTTTTTGCCCTTTTGGGAACTTATTACTTCCAGGTTTGAGTTTCCAGAATATAGCAAATCAAAACCAACAACACCATTATGAAAACTCCATTCAAAATTCTTCTGCCCTTCTTTATTGTATCCATGACCACCGGGACTGCACTGAAAGCCCAAAAAGGTGATAATCTCGTAAAGCTTGGCAGCAATGTATTTGCCCTTTCCGACGGTCAGCGGATAAACCACACCTTTGCAAGCCTTGGCGCTTCGTTTGAGCATCTGTTCAGCCAACAATTCTCTGCCAGCCTAAACATCAGCGCAGCACGCCTTTTAAACAGGTTCAGTGCAGAGAATGCCTACATCAAAAATATCAGCAGCCTTGAAACGGAGGTACGCTTTTACCCAAACAATAAGGGGAAGGGGTTTTATGCTGGAGCCTCTCTGGTGCTGTACCAGGACAAAACAGTATCAGGTTTGGTATCTGACATTTCCATGCACCTGGGCAGTCACATCAATTTTGGTGTTCAAATACCCGTAGGAAAGGCCTTTTACCTCCAAGCCAATAGCCAGATTGGGGTTTATGGAAAGGGCTATTCCACTATTTCAAGGTACGGGTTGAACGTAATGCTTGGACTCAGGCTTTAGGTACGTTGCCTTAGGATGGTCATTTAAACTGTCTGAAACAAGGCATACCAGACGCCCCATACACAAATTGCATTTTGTTAAAAATGAGGAGGCTAAAGCGGCAATAAGGTGTCGCACAATACTTTGAAACGGGGATTTTGTCGAAAAAAGTAGTTATCCAAATGCTTTTCCCGCAACTTTCCGTTTCAAATATTGTCATTACCCTACCGTACTTCTAAACAAACTGTTCGATATGAGGCGTTTCACCACCCTGTTGCTGCTCGTAAGCACCCTTTCTTTACATGCCCAAACCGCCTCCATCCGGGGGCAATTACAAAACCAGGCCGGCGAAGCCATCGCCTTTTCCAATGTAGCCATTTTTAACAGCGCCGACAGCAGTTTGAACAAAGCTGGCATCAGCAACGAAAGTGGCGTGTTTGAACTCGTAGGGTTAAAAGCCGGCAAATACTTCCTGAAAGCGGTCTACTTGGGCTATGAAGATTTGCGCGAACCAAACATTACACTGACAGCGGAGCAACAACTGGACCTGGGCGTGCTGCGTTTTGGCAACCAGTCGGTAACCCTCGCAGAAGCTACTGTCAGCGCCAACCGTGTCATGGTGGAAATAAAACCCGACCGCACGATTTTCAACGTGAGCGGCACCATCAACAGCACCGGTTCCGACGGACTTTCCCTGCTGCGAAAAGCGCCCAGCGTCACGGTGGACAACAACGACAACATCAACGTGCTTGGCCGGGCCGGGGTGCTGGTATATGTGGACGGCAAACGCCTGCCGTTGAACGGGCAAGACCTGGCCAACTACCTCCAAAACCTGCCCGCCGACCAGGTCGACCGCATCGATATCATCACCAACCCGGGCGCGCGCTACGAAGCCGAAGGCAATGCGGGTATCATTGACATTCGGCTGAAAAAAGACAAGGGCCAAGGCGCCAATGGCGCCATCAACGCCACGGCCAGCCAGGGGGTTTATTCCCGTTCCAACCTCTCCGGCAGCGGGAATTTCCGGAAAAAGAACTTCAATGTGTTTGCCACGGGTGGACTGGGGTATAATGACAATTTCAATAATATGCTATTCGACAGCGAGCTGAACGGCTATGTACAGGATGAAATCAACAACAGCCTGAACAAGCGCCAATACTATGACTACCGGGTCGGCGCGGACTATTTTATCGGTAAAAACCATACCGTCGGCTTTTTGGTAAGTGGCGGCGCCAACACCAACGACAACACGTCTTACAACCGCATCACCAATGCCAGGGCCAACAACCCGGAAATAATCGAAAAGATACTGGTGGCCAACAATCGCGCCGATCAGGATCGCCAACAAGCTACCTACAATGCCAATTACCGCTTCGACAATGGCAAAGGCCGGAGCTTCAATGCCGACCTGGATTACGGCAATTACGAAAACCGGACCACCCGCTACCAGCCCAATCTTTACTTCAATGCCACAGAAGATTCGCTGTTGAGCCAGAACATCAACAGCTTCAACACCCCGACGGATATTGACATTTATACCCTTACCCTTGATTATGAGGACAATATCTGGGGTGGAAAACTGGGTTTTGGCAGCAAATTGAGCAAGGTGTTTTCCGACAATACCTTTCTGTTCTACAATGAAGAAAATGGCAGCCCGGTATTGAACCAAACACAGTCCAACATTTTCAAATACGATGAAAAAGTGTACGCCGGCTACGTCAGTTACGCCCGTCCCCTGGGGAAGCAATGGGAAATGAGCGCCGGTCTCCGTGCTGAACAAACCGATGCTTCAGGCGACCTGAAAGCCTTTTTGCCCGAGTTACAAAAGCCTCCGGTGCTGTTGAACTATCTGAGCTGGTTCCCCAATGTTGGCCTTACCTGGCAAGCTGCCCCAAAACACGCCTTTGCGCTGAACAGCGGACGCCGCATCAACCGCCCCGATTACAATGTGCTCAACCCTTTCAGAAACCAGATCAGCGAGCTTTCCTATGAAAAAGGCAACCCAACGCTGCAGCCCGAGATCGTGAACAACGTCGAATTTGGCTACACCCTGGATTACCGCTACAATTTCAAACTGGGATACAGCCGCACGACCAACCAGATTACCCGGCTCATTGGTCCTGACGACGTGAACCCGCTGGCAGGTTTTATCACCTGGGCCAACCTTGCTGACCAAACCATTTTCAGTTTCAATGCCAGCTTGCCAGTGCAAATCACCAAAAAATGGAACGGCTATTTCAACCTGAGTGCCTCCCATATCGACAACCAGGCCGACTATGGACCCGGAGAAGGTACCGTGGACGTGCAGGCCTTCACGTACAACATATATCAACAACACACCTTTGACCTGCCTGCCGGATTCAAAGCAGAAATCTCGGGCTGGTACAGTGGCCCCGGCGTTTGGGGCGGTGTGTTTTTGTACGAATCCAGTTGGAGCCTCGATGTGGGTTTGCAGCGCAAGTTTTTAAAGGAAAGGTTGAATGTGCGGCTCAGTGCAAGCGACCTTTTTTACGAAACCGGCTGGGATGGCGTATCGGATTTCAACGGACTGGTTTCTGCGGGCAGCGGGCGCTGGGACAGCCGGCGGGCCAGCCTGAGCCTGAGCTACCGATTTGGCAACCAAAATGTGAAATCGCGGAAGCGGAGCACGGGGATTGAGGCCGAGGCAGGTCGTGTGAAAGAATAGAAGTTATCTTTTCGCAGGGCATTTTTTTTTAACACATAGCACGGGGATTGAGGCCGAGGCAGGTCGTGTGAAAGAATAGAAGTTATCTTTTCGCAGGGCATTTTTTTAACACATAGACACATAGAGACATAGAAAACATAGGGTTATGGCTATATGGCCGCCCACGCATGCTGTTACGCGTGCACGCCGGTGTGTTTCTATGTGTTAAAAAAAGCTTTATAGTTGCCATAAAATGCCGTTTCGCCAGGCAAATATTTC
The DNA here is from genome assembly GCA_964453475.1 of uncultured Saprospiraceae bacterium. Classification (GTDB taxonomy): domain Bacteria; phylum Bacteroidota; class Bacteroidia; order Chitinophagales; family Saprospiraceae; genus M3007. The sequence goes on from CAYVPM010000006.1 coordinate 7,491, forward strand.
ATTGGCCGCGCCTATCGGCAGGTTCTTGTCAATACTGTAGTCAAAATCTACCGTGAATGCCAGTTTTTTGGTGATGTCCACTTTCAGTACCCATTCGCTGCTGAGGCGATAGTTTTTGATCAGTCCCAACACAGGTTGCCAGTAAGTAGTGGTGATGAGGGTGACTTGTTTGCTTGGCCTGAGCGTCATGGACAAGTAATTGCAGACTCTGCTTTTGCACTTTCATGAACGAAGCGTTGCCGCGTAAACTACCATACCAATGTACAGAATCGCGGGTGCCTGTGATGCGTTGCTCTTCGATGTTGACGATTTGGGCGTTTGAAGCAGGCGCCGCCAGGAAGAGAAGCCAGGCAGCGAGGGAAGTAAAGGGTAAAGTGCGCATATTGAGTAAAGATAATGACCTCAATGGTCCTCTGTCCGGCCCAAAATCTTCCCTTGCTCAAAGCTTTTTTGGAGCTCCTTTTCTTCCTCCAGCTCTTCCTTGCTGGGTGCATTGGCGCTTATATTCGCCAAATCCGGCTGCCCTGCATCGATCCAGGCCGTGTACCAGGCGCTGCTCACAGCGTGGATGGCCGCCCGCATCCTGCGCTCCACCATGCCGTCCATAGAGGCCTGGTAAGCTGCGGAGAAGTCGCGGCATTGGTACAGCCCTACCCTGCCTGCACGGGTATCAGGGCACATTTGTCGGTCTTCAGGAAAACTTTTTCTCAATTTCATTTCGAAATCCAGTACGGTGTCGACCATAGAATGGCTTTCAAAAGCCGTTTGCCAAAACCAGTCTTCAGTATTGTTGATGTACTCTGGTTTGCCCACGAAATAATCGTAGGTCTCATCGGCAAACAGTTCCGGGATGCGGCTTTCCCAAAAACCGTGAATGCCGTGCTGGTCGGTTTTTTGGCCGTTGTAGTTGCTGCAGGTGTGCAGCGGTACGTGTGCATCGCCGATGTAATGCCCAATATCCGCAGAAAGTTTCAGAATGCGCCGGGCGTCGCGGTTGCGGAAAGCATCGGTGAGGTTGCGTTGGAAGCGCTGCAGGTTGTAAGGCAGGATGCCGTGCTCGCTCAGGTGCTCATGATAAAAAGCAGCTACGGGGCGCTCCCGCACGATGTTGTTTTCCAGCAAAAACACATTCAGCGAATCCACGTCCAGCAAGGCATCGCCCTGGTAGAATTGCGGCAAAATGTTGCGGGCATACCAGTTCTTGTAGTTTTTGAGCGCATCTTCCGGAATCGGTTCCCGGCTACCGAACAACTGCACCGTATCACCGCCGCTGCTCAACACCCATATATCCGTGTATTTCAGCATCGCATCAAGCCATTGCCGCGGCAGCGCTTCGAAGGGTGGTTCACCGTATTGGTCGAGGTCGATAAAATGCCGGGGCCCTTCCTGCTTGCTGGCATAGCGGCGCATGTCGGGGTCAACGGCATGGTCGGTGATATAGTCGATGTTTTTTTTGAAAAACACCATCATTTCCGGCGGCAGGGTGAGCACGGCCAGGCGGTTGATGCGTTTGTGCGCGAAGAAACCCCAGTGTGGCGTGCGGAATTTGGAGTGCGGAGTGCGGAATTCGGTGGCTAGGCCGTCTGCGGGTGGGGCGGCAGGTTGCGGGGCGATCCTGAATTTAAATGCCGTGATGGAAATGATCAGGATGCTGATAGTCAGCAGGGAGAGCAGGAACCTTGGTGCAGCCATGCGTGGTGTGAATTTTGGGCTAAGGTATTGTATATGACCGAATTGAAAGCCTTCCACATTCGCTTTCAATGTTGTGTCCCCTTACAACCCGTACCCTAAGAAAGGTTTAAGGGGCCCAGATTACATGATCAAATCAGCGCTTTTCAACCGAAAAATTCGGAATTACTCATGTTTTTTTTTAAAAATTACAGGCTTAAACCGGTGCAGGCTTGCTCGTTCGCAAGCGGGGTGTTTCATTTTACAATACGCACAGTTCTGATAAAGTTCGTTCCAACAAATTGGAGCAGGAAGATTTAACCCCTGCATTTGTGATTAATCCGGGGACCACGCCTTAAATACATCCCAATCATAGGGCATTCTACGTGCGGCATCTGTAAAAGTGCCCGCTTTGATAAAATGCAGTATATCTTCTCCAATCACATCAAATCTGGTATACAACTGATCGTGATTCAACGGGGTAAATATCAGGTCGTCATTTGGCTGTTTAAAATCCAGATTTTTCCAGTCGATCGGTCCATAGCTGAGCGCTGTCTTTTTGAATATTTTGATCAGTTTGGTCGCTTTGCTTTCTACAATGATGCCTATTTTGATCCCCTGCATAGGAATGGGGGGATAAGCCATGCGGCTCATCTCGAAAAGCACCTTCCCCTTCAACATTTTTCCAATAGCGGGGATCCTATCCTTGATTACCCGTGGTGCTCGCTCCTGCAGCGGGCTCCGGTCGTAAATAATGGTAGCAATATTTTCCTTCCCGTATTGATTGATATAGGTATTCAGTACCCAGCTACCCAGAATATAGGAAAAAACGTGCACTTTTTTATACTGGTCTAAGCCGTGGTCATGATAAAAATCATAAAGATTTTGCACCGTGTTCGCAATTGACTTTCTGTTTTTATAATTCGGGATGTAGAGATCATAGCCACATTCCGCAAAAAACTTTTTCTGTGCTTTTCTTCTTTTCCGGTTGTCGCCGAATCCTGGCAATATTAGCAGCGCCTCCTTTTCCCCTTTGGCCAACCCCGGGTTATGAATGACGATGATATCCGGTAGTTTTTCCAAACCTGCTGCAGCAACCGGCGACAACATGCCAGGTGTGAATGCCAGCAGGCCTTCCAGGTTTAAGAGAAAAAAAATGCCCAGTAGTTTGGCAATCGATTTATAGGATCGGACGATTTTCATATCAAAATTATACTGTGATTAAAATGATTTTGAATGATTTGAGTGAAACAAATACTTGATTTTAAAATGATTGTAGCATTTTGTCATTCATAACCACTTTGCGTTGACTATATTTAGTGATTTGGATATAAAGTTCATTTTCCCATACAATACATGCCACCGATCAATAATCCCATACCAGCAATATTGATCGGTTTGACAGGCGTCCCAAAGGCAATCCAAGCCAGGAGTGCGGCCCAGATAAAGGTGGTGGCGTAAATGGGGTATAATACCGTAAGAGAACCGCCTTTTTTAAACGCGGCAACAAACAATACCATAACTGCAATATAACAAAAGACCCCGCCAATAAGCCGTGGATTCGCAATATACCCAGCCAAAGACCCGTCTGCCAGATCGGCCCCCGATTTGTATAAAAACTGACCTAACGCTCCAAATAGGGAAGCTATGAAGAAAAACAGGATTGACAGGAGGGGTGTATTCATGATTGAGAATATTTGATTTTATCCGAAAAACTATGTGATGCAAAAATTTACCAAAAGAAATTCCGGTCCCTTTCATCTTTCTTCTTCAAATGCAGGATAGCCTCTTTTACGACTTCCAGCAGGGAGTCAATATCCTGCGTATGGGCCATCACAGGCTCACCGAACCGAACCTTACAGACGAGCGGAATAATCATCCATTTATCCTTGGGTAATACCCGGCCAAAACCATCGAGATAAACGGGGATAAACGGGACCTGAGGATTACGTTGCAACAGGATAGCGATCCCTTTTTTAAAATCGGTGATCACCCCGGGTTCGCCCCGGGTGCCTTCGGGAAACAAGATGAGTGAGTCGCCATTTTTGATGCACTTATCCAGCGCTTCAATTGCAGAGGGCTCTCCTTCTTCGTGCTTGCGTTTGATCAATATCGCGTTGAAAAACAGGTTCATAAAGAACCCACTTATACCTTTTCCAAAATAATCTTGAGCGGCCACTGCGCGTGTCATTCGAAGTTTATTGCGGGGTAAAGCAGCCATAATCGATACAGAATCAAAATGGCTATTGTGGTTTGCCACCACGATAAACTGGTCGGCCCTATTCAGTGCTGCTGCGTTTTCAAATCTAACACCAATTATGATGGTAAGCCATGGCCTGACCAGTAAGGTATAGAACAATTGTTGAAAAAAGTGCTTCATCTAATGTTGTATAAAATAGTGCAACAAATGATAAAAAACGGGCGCCGTGAACACGATTGAGTCCAGACGATCCATCGCCCCGCCGTGACCAGGTATCAGATCGTCGGTATCCTTGAGTTTCAAATCTCTTTTGACCGCTGAAAGAATGGCATCTCCGATGAAGCCAATGATCCCTATCAATAAACCCGTGATAAGGGCTTCCTCGCCAGTGAATGGGCTTAGGAAGCGAATACAATATGCCAGGCATGCAGTGGTCAAAATACCTCCTAAAAAACCTTCCCAAGTCTTGTTTGGACTAACCTTGGGCAAAATTTTTCTTTTTCCCAGCAATTTGCCCCACATAAATTGAAATACATCATTGAACCCGGTCAGGACTATCAAATAAAGGATCAAACCTCCTGCCCCAACGGTATAGCCTGGTATTTCCAGGTTAAACAACAAGGCAATATGACTTAGCATATAGATCGTCAGGATCAATACCGTAACGATCAGAGACATGGATCGGCCAATTTTTTCCGTATTTCCGGTGAGCACCAGAATAAACGGTATGATGATGGACATGACCAGCGGGATAAAATAGTAAAACTGGTCCATGTAGTGATTAAAGGCCAGGTAGTATTGTACCGGGATTACCAAATAGGATACAGACAAGGCTATTCGATCCGCTTCCCGGAACCCGGAAATGGAGAACATTTCCCGAAGGGCCACAAAAGACACGTAGGCGATGAATATTGTACCGACAACACTGGGCCCCACGGCAACGATCACGATACCTATAAAGATATACCACCACGAATGGGTGCGCAAAAGCAACTCGTCCAACAATTTGGTAGACCTTTTTCTCGAAAGCAGGTAAAATGTCAGAGAAGACAGTGTCAAAAAAGCAAAAATGCCTCCTAATACCCAGGTAAGGGCTGGCGAAATTGTGTAATGATTCATTGTATCGACTTTTTGAGCCGGGTAAAAGTGCTTAGAACCATTAACAGATTTGCGCCAATAAAAATCCAATTGGTAAAATCAACCATTTTAGGCCAGCAATAGTACACGATACAATATAATCCAATCAGTAACGCCCGATCACTTTTCCCCATAGGCCCTTCATATCTTCTGGCGCCGCCAAGTGCTCTGCCTAATAAACCTGCAAACTCATTGACTACTGCCTGAAGGCCGAAAAGGACAATCACCCATAGTTTGACACCGGGAATAATAACCAGTGGCAGGATAATGGCAAGATCTGAAAGTACATCGCCTACTTCATTAAGGACTTCACCAAGTTTGCTTTGCATTTGGAACTGGCGAGCCATCATACCGTCCAAGGCATTCAGGGCCATTCTCAGGAGCAACCCCAGGGGTAAAAGCAATAATATGATGGCGTGGGTCTGGTATTTCAGAAACATTAAGCCTAACCCTATTGAAAGCAGGATTGCCGCTACTGTCAACTGGTTGGCCGTCACGCCAAATTTGTGCAAAATCCGAAGTGCAGGTTGCAGCAGATTTTGAAACGCCGGCTTAAGCTGATAAACAGAGATCATTTGTTAGGGACATTGAGGACCTTATCGGCTCAAGGTAACTCAACAAAAAGAAAAATTGCTTTTTAAATAGAAGCCATTAAAGCTCCCGCACCCATTTAATCACTGTTTAACAATACAGACGGTCCTAACAAAGTTCGTTCCTGCAATTTGCAAATAATAGGCCCCCGCTGGCAGTATTGCCACACTTAATGTCCTTAGGGTACCATCAGGAACAAAAGTTTGCTCCGCTAAAACTACCCTCCCCAGGTTATCCAATATCCTAAGGTTTGTGGTCGAACTTCCGCTGACCAGGATATTCAGCACATCCGTTACAGGATTGGGCGCGACCATAATTTCAATCCCATCGTACGGGTCTTTCACAGAAGATGTTACAGTAACCGAAATGCTGAATACAGCGCTGCAACTGGCAGCGTTGGTAACTGTGACGGTATAAATTCCCGATGTATTTACCAGGATGGATGCTGTGAGCTCCCCGGTAGACCAAAGATACGTCAGCCCCTGCCCGGTAGCATCCAGCAGGGTAGATTGCCCCTGTGGTTCTGTGGTGATTGTTACCGACGGCAATGCGTTTACGGTCACGGTCGATTGTGTTGGCAGCGAACTGCAGCCCAAGGAGTTGCCCACTACGGTAAACGTGGTGGATTCGGTCGGGCTGACGCTGATGCTCGCGCCTGATTCGCCGTTGCTCCAGGCATAGGTTTCCGCCCCGCTGGCCGTAAGGGTAGCCGATTGGCCCGCGCAGATGATTGCATTACCGACACTGACTACCGGAATAGGATTTACGGTGACTTCAGCCGTCATAGGCGCGGCAGTGCAACCCGAAGTCGTTCCGGTAACAGTAAACGTGTTAGATTCGGTCGGGCTGACGATGATGCTCGCGCCTGTTTCGCCGTTGCTCCACACGTAGGTTTCCGCCCCGCTGGCCGTAAGGGTAGCCGATTGGCCCGCACAGATGATTGCATTACCGACACTGACTTCCGGGACGGGATTCACGGTGACTTCAGCCGTCATAGGCGCGGCCGCGCAACCTGCTGTCGTTCCGGTGACCGTGAATGTGGTGGATTCAGTCGGGTTGACCGTGATGCTCGCGCCTGATTCGCCGTTGCTCCAAATATAGGTTTCAGCTCCGCTTGCCGTAAGGGTAGCCGATTGGCCCGCACAGATGCTAGCATTACCGACACTCACTACCGGGACGGGGTTTACGATGACTTCGGCCATCATAGGCGCGGCCGCGCAACCTGCCGTCGTTCCTGTTACGGTAAACGTGGTAGTTTCCGTTGGGCTGACGATGATGCTCGCACTTGATTCTCCGTTGCTCCAGGCATAGGTTTCCGCGCCGCTGGCCGTAAGGGTAGCCGATTGGCCCGCACAGATGATTGCATTACCGACAC
>CAYVPM010000007.1:0-14425 GCA_964453475.1 uncultured Saprospiraceae bacterium
ACACTATTACCTCGCACTTAAGGACTCTTTTTGCCTGGTAGGTACGTCCGACCAGAATACCAGCCTCGGCTACCTGTCAAGCGCGCCCAACCCATTTAGCGAAATCGCGACCATTACCGTAGAATCGATCGTTCCTGGCGATTATCAGTTTGAAGTGTTCAACCTCCTTGGCAAGCGGGTACATGCCCGCACCATTCGACTCGATGCCGGGGTGAATCAATTCAACTTTGACGGCAGCACATTGCCCAATGGCAGCTATATTTACAGTATTGGCAACATTAAAGGGAAAGCGACACGGCGGATGATGATTGTGCGGTAGTTTGCCCAAATTGGGAGGAAGGAAAAGTCTAAAAAGCGATTGCTTTAATCTTTTTCGACATCCAGGTACAAAAGGGGTTACATGGTGAAATCCGGATTTCGTTCGGGGTCCACAGTGTAACCCCTTCTGCGTCATAGTTCACACTTTAAGCGCAGTCCTGGCTTTTTTCAAATCAATCATTTTAAACCCGAATACGCCCAGCAGGCCCATTGCCAAAGCCAGTGTAAATTTCAAGCCCCAAAACAAATCGGTCTTTTCAAAAATAAACCAGTGGGCAAGCAACACAAAAACGGCGAATCCAATCACCTGGAATAGCCCCCGCGCACTGGACTTAAAATTGAACACCCGCACAGCCAGCCAAACCATCGCCCCGCCGACAAACACTTGTGTCGCCACGGCCGCAGTTGCCGACCCAAAAGCGCCCCATTTGGGGATCAACAAAAGGTTCAACGCCAAATCGAGGGCGATGCCCGCCAAGAAAAATCTGTTCATGGCCATCATGCGCTCCTTTGCCGTGAGCAGGGTACTGAAAATATACGTCACACTGACGGGTATAAATGCCCAAATCAGCATCCCCAGCACATCAAAACGGTAAGAGGATACCCGCTGCGGCATCATCCATTGCAGCAAGTCTTCCCGGGCAAAAAATATTGCTGCCGACAAGGTGACGCTGCCGGCCCAGATTAATTTAAAGCTCAGGGAAACCAAAGGCGTTACCGGCTCCTGCCGCTTTATCAACCGCGCAAACATGGGCAGCAACAATGATGCGAACAAATACCCGAACATATTGCAGGCCTCCAGCAAACGGAATGCTCCCGCGTACACGTCGGCATGCGCTGCGCCCGCAAGCCGTTCCAACAACACGGCATCCAGCCGTGTGTAGGCAAACATCAACAAGATCACCAGGGCATAGGGCATGCTTTGGCGAAACAAAGCGTACAGCGCTGGCCGGCCTGCCCGCCAATTTTCAGCCCAGGAAGGGCGCACCGAAAAATCAGCAAAACGGCGCAGCACCAAAAAAACGACCAGCAAGGTCGCTAAGAGGGCCATGGTCTGTGCCAGCGCAAAAGACATCAAGCTGAGCGGCAACATCTTGCCCCACAGAATTGCCCCACAGGTGAGCAACATCAACAACTTGTCGAGGGCCGAAAGCAAGCTGTCGGCCCGGTAATGCCCGAGGCCTGAAATATTGGAGCGCAGGAAAAGGATAAGCTGCACCAATACCTGGTTCAACAGCAATACCAGCAGCAATGGCAGCACCTCCCATTTGTATCCCAGCCAGAACCAGGCAATTACAAGGGTCAGCAGCACGTACAAAAAACTCAACAATGCTTTGATTGCCAATAAATTGGGGAAATATTTCGACAACAAATGCGGGTGCTGGCTGATGTGCCGGTTGTTGAAACTCTGAATCCCGAAATCATTGATGATCTGGGTCAGATAGGCCAGGTTCAGCAAAGCGAAATACAGGCCATATTGTTCGCCCAAGGCGTTTTGAACGCCCAAATCGATGCCAAATATGAACAGCGGCTTTATCAGCAGGTTGATAAAGACGAGGATGAGGATGTTTAAGAGGAACTCTCTGTTCATAAATGGAGGCTTCTGATCTCAGGGGTTAATTGGCTTCAGGTTTACAGGATTGGCGTGAGGTGTTTAAGATCCCGGAAACCTTAAACATTCAGCCCCCAAACCACCGGCAGCAAAAGGTAAATAAAGATCAGCATGACGGCGATGGAGATGATGTCGAGTAAGAAACCGGCGCGGGCCATATCGCGGGTGCTCAGGTAGCCTGAAGCATACACAATGGCATTGGGGGCCGTGGCGACCGGCAAGCCAAAACCAACCGAAGCCGCCAAAGTTGCGCTGAGGCACAATCCGAAGGGGTGCGCACCGATACTGAGCGCCAAAGCAGCCAGCACGGGCATCATCATGGAGGCCGTCGCGATGTTGGATGCGATTTCACTGAGCAGCACAACCACCACCAAAACCGCTATGAGGATAAGGACATGCGGCAGGGAGCTCAAGCTTTTCAATTGTTCGCCAATCCACAAGGCCAGGCCGCTGCTGTCAAATCCTTTGGCCAATGCCAGGCCGCCGCCAAAAAGCAGGATAATGCCCCAGGGAATGTTGATAGCGGTTTTCCAGTCGAGCAGTCGGTGTTCGTCATTCGTTGATTGTTCTTCGTTTGGCAATGCTGCGCTTTGGGCAGCAGGCTGCTCCTTGTTTACCTTTTTTCCTGCGGGCATCGTGAACAATATCAACGCGCCGCAAATGGCGACCACCGTATCATTGCAGTTCGGTATCCATTTGTACCAAAGCAGGGAACCCGTGATCCAGGAAAGCACCACAGCCCCAAAAATGACCATCAAACGTTTTTCAGGGACCGAAACCGGGCCTAATGCTTGCAATTCAGCCAGGATGGCTTGTCTGGAATACGAGCCTTCACCCAGTTTTTGGGGCAGAGGAAACATCCGCACCAACATCAACCAGCAAAGCAACAGCAGCGTGGCTGCAATGGGAAAGCCCAACATGAACCATTGACCAAAGGTGACGGTGTAATTAAAATTTTGCCGGGCAAAAGCCAGAAAAATGGCGTTTGTCGGGGTGCCAATGATGGTGGCAAGGCCACCGATGGAGCAAGCATAGCCCACGCCCAGCAAAAGCGCTTTTTTGAAATTAGCACCCTGGACATCCTTGGAGCCGATATTGCTTCCTACAGCAATGGCAACGGGGGTCATCATCACCGCCGTAGCGGTGTTGGATATCCACATGGACAAGAAAGCGGCAGCCGTCATAAAGCCCAACACCATCATTGCCGGGCTGGTACCCATCCAGGCCACCATACCCAGGGCAATGCGCCGGTGCAGGTTCCATTTTTCAATGGTTTTCCCGATGAAAAAGCCTGCCATGAATAGAAAAATGATCTCGTTGCCGTATTCACCTGAAATGGCTTTCAAGGGCATCACCCCGCTCAATGGAAACAAAGCCAGGGGCAGCAGGGAAGTTACAGCGGTGTTTACAGGTTCTGTCACCCACCATATTGCGATCCAGAGGGTGATGCCCGCTGTGATTTGGGCGGCGTAAGACATGCCGGCAGGAGCAGGCATGAAGGCAAGAATCAGAAAAAGCAAAGGCCCGGAAACAAGGGCGATCCGGCGAAAATTCATAAGTGTGCGCGGTTGGCTCCTGCAAAAGGACAAAAAGCCGGGCAACTTGCGGCAAAACGAGGGATATATTTTGAAAAAATACTTGCCAAAATTTCAATTGGCTTATTCAATCAGTATAAACCCGGCCCAATAAAAAGGTTGCGGATGCTTCTTTTTTGTTTCCAGTTGCGCTTTGCGAAAAGCTTCCGCCTTCGTAGCGCCATTCAGCCAATGTGTATAGAATTGTGTCATGAACTCCCGGCCAACCTTGTCATCAACGTCCCACAACGACATCAACACCGATTTTGCGCCCGCGATCCGCAAGGCCCTTTGCAAGCCATAAACGCCTTCTCCGTTCTGGATTTTTCCCTGGGCTGTTTGGCAGGCTGACAACACAACGAGCTCGGTGCCTTCAAGTTGGAGGTTTTGGGCTTCGTAGGCGGTCAATATCCCATCCTCGCGTCCAGCGGGTGCTTTGTCCAAGGTGTTCTGGGCGCCGGCGAAGAAAACCATAGATCGAAGCATGGGGTTTCTTTCCAGCACCGATTTGGATAGTCCGGCTGTGCCGCTGCGTACATTGGACAAAAAATAACCGTGGGTGGCCAGGTGTAGTAACCATGGGCTTTTTATTGATTTTATGGTATCTTCCGTCGCATCATTTCCGATGACAACGGTCGCCAGCCACCCTTTTTGTTGCAGCAACGCAGTAATGTCAAGCACTTCTTTTTCAGTTCCAGGCAAGGGTGACAAGGTGAGGCCTCGTGTCTCTTCAGCCTGCTGAATCATATTGCCCAATGATGGTTGTGAAGCATTTGAACCGGTGGTTTCTGTCAGTCCTCGCAAGGTTGAAGCAGCCTCTTTTTCCCCGGTTGTCTGGAGGAAAGCTGGGTTGCCTGCCAAAAAAGCCGTTCGGGGAATAGCTGTTCCCTGCACGACCGGCTCACTTGCTTCATGGCGAATTTCTTTGAGCGAAAATACCGTGCGCAAGTCAAATTTATCCGCAACATAATTGCCGTTTGGCAGCTGGATCGCACCTGCATTGATTTTGAAAAAAGCGCCGTCTGCCGCAATATAGACCCTCGATATGTCTACCAGATATGGTTCGATCTTTTTCCAAAAGGCATCGTACAGGGGCAGGGTCCGACCCTTACCTCCTTGCGCCGCGCACTCAGTCAGGTACTGTTCCAGCAGTATTTGATCCAATTGCTGGCCATTCGGGATCGTAACGGCAATGGGCGCCTTTCCCCCATGCCGGACAATAAACAAGACATAACTTATGGTGTCGGTTTCAAAGATGTTATACCGTGCAATTTCTATGGCGGCTTCGCCGGGAGCCAGGTTGTCACGCACATTTGTCCAATGATATGGCTTGCCCAAATCAGCTGATACAAATGCGGCACTCCGCCGGGAAATCACTTGCTCTAAAGAATCAGCCAATGTTTCAATCCCTTTAATGTCGATTTTTTGAGCAGATAATGTTTTTTCAGTTTTGGAATAACACCATGCCAGGCGATAACGGGCATCAATCCAGGCCGAAAATGTGGATGCCATACTGCTGTCGGCCAGCAGGTTCGTCCTGATTTTGTGGGCTGTAGAAAGCAACAGTGATTTGGTGAATAAGTGAAAATCAAGCGCCAGGGCGCTAATTCCAGCTTCTTGCATGTCCTTATTCCTGCATTGGGTCAGTAACATGTCCACAACATACTTTAAGCGGTTAAGGCGATTGAGTCGTTCATCGTCGTTGAGCAGAAAAAGGTCGCGCGACAGAGCTGCCTGGTGCAACGCTACCACTTTCAACCAATCTGCCAGCGCTGGCTGTGAATTGCCTTTCAACTGGTTCATATATCCCCGGAAAAACAGCAACCTGAGATAATCGGACTTGATGCCCGATTCAAGCCCCGCAACATCCTTAAACAGGTTAAGCACTTGTTCGGCAGAATCCAATTGCCCAATCAGCAAATAATCCCTTGCCAGCAAGATCGCCGATTCGCTGGGTGCGCCAAGAATATTGCCCGAAGCGGCCTTTAGGTACAGTTCAAGCGCTTTTTTGCGGAATGGGATGGAGTTTGCAGGCAATGGTTCACAAGCTGCCAATAATACAGACAGTCTTGCCGAGTTCTTTGGATCCAAATTGGCGTGCATGGCAAGCGAATCCTGAATATTCTGGATCACTACTTTGGCCTCTTCCAATCGATTGGCATCGCGCAACAAGGCTACCCGGTTGTACTGGTTTTCAAGCGTTTCATAAGCAGCGGGCCCAATGTTTGCCAAGTAAATTGGATGTTGCAATTCGGTGAGCTCAAGCCCTTCTTCAAACTTTCCCAATTTCTGGTCAATGCATGTGAGCACGGCCATGCTTCGGGCATATTCCATGGTGTTTTTGCCCCGTTTTTCGGCTTGCAACTGCATTAATTCCAGCAAATAAGGCTCAGCCTTATCCAGTTGGCCTTTGTCCATTAAAAGCTTCGCATACAGTTTTTTGCGCCCCAGGATGAGTTCTCCATCCGGCGGGTAAAACTTCGATAAGACTGCAATTGCTTTTTCCAGCCAATATTCAGCTTGATCCAGGTTTCCAAATGCATCTTCAACCTGGTAGAGGCCGTTGTATATCCTTCCAATTTGTGGCTTTTCCCCGAAATTATTCTCATTCCATTGGCGCATTGCCTGCAAGTACCGTTGTTGGGCTTCAGCCACAAATCCCCTGTCAAACTGCAGTTCGGCGAAATTGGCGAGGCAGGCAATGAAACTAATGGTATTTTCCAAATGGTAATGTTTGTAAGCGCGCAAAGCCACATTCAGGATAGAATCGGCTTCTGCATACTTTCCAAGCTTTGACTTGATATTCCCGTATCCCGACAGCATGGAACTGTAATCTGCAGAGTCCGGGGGCATAATCTTCAGTGCCTCCGCCAATGTCATTTCGGATTTATTGTGTTGCAGGGTAACACCATAGCAGCTTGCCAAATCCATCAAAGTTCTGGCAACTATGGCGGAATCCGACTTTGCGATTCCATTCAACTGCATGGAAGCCTTCCACGCAACACCTGCTTTTATGGCATTGGAGTAATCTTTTTTTTTGTAAAACGATTTGAACACAAGCCTTAAGTCGGTAGTGTCTGTCTGCGAATAGGCGTTTGTAACGCCCAAAGCCAAAAAAACAAAAAGCAAAACGGGCAAAAATCTGGACATATCAATTGTCAATTAAAGGATGAGTGCCAATTCATAGGCTTCATATTCATTGCAAGAAACCCGCAAAAGGTAAGTCTTCACTATCGTAGCGCTTCCACGGCCAAAGCGGCGGACTTCTGGCGATGGTGTTGTGGGTCGTTCGCGATGCGGGAAAAAACCTCCAGGGCTTCGTCAGGCTTACCTTCCTCCAACAGGGCTATTCCCAACAGCCACTGCCATTCCTTAGCATGGTCGCCACTGGTGTCGATTGCGCTAAATATTTCTCGTTTAGCTGCTGCCGGGTCATTTTGGCGTAAAAGCAGGACAATTTTACCCCATCCATACTGCTTATCGAAATGTGCTTCACGGTAAACCGGATCACTGTTTTGGGTGATCCTCAACAGTATTTCCACCAGGGCCATTGTTGTTGAATCCTGTTCAGGAGAAACTCCCCTCAATAATGGCTCGTCTTGAGCTTTGGGCAAATCCGGGCGTCTAGCCATAGGCTTTTGGGCTGGCGGCTGAAGCTGTGGCGGCGATTTCAATGTATCGTCTTTGATTTCAAGGGCTTTGTCGATCGGCAACGTCGAACCTGGCCCATCAACAGCAGCCGCCTCTTTTTTGGAATAAAACCAATATCCCAGCCCAGCTATGCCCATCAGAACAACGCCCACGAACACATGTCGCAATAACCTGAGCCGAAGCAAGTGCTTGCGTTCTGCAGCAACACGGCCCACCATATTTTCGATCCGCAAACCGGTCAACCCTTTTTCAACCTGATCAGCGGCCGCGCGTTCCTGTTCGTCCGCGTCCTCGTTCAGGTATTGTTTGAAGTCTTCCATTGTTGCGCCAGATGTATGAGTTTTTTCATGCAATCGCTCCGTTTCATTTTTAAGGAGTTTACGGTAGAATATGGGGTCATTTTTTGGCTGACTACTTCCTCGTCGCTGTAGCCATCGATGTGGTGCAGCCGGATTACTTCCGCGCAAGGCGACCCGAGCTGGGTGAGCAGTTGCCGTACCAGTTCTGTAGCTTCAAGGCGGCCCTGATCTTTAGCAATGTCCAAATCAGCAAGGTTTTGATGGTTTTCAAGGGATTCCAGGGTTTTATTTTGTGAACGGGTTGCCATCATCGCTACCCGCCGCGCTATTTCGATGAAGTAGGTAACGGGCGCGTGTCCCTGAAACTGGTAACTTCCTTCTGTTATTTTTCGCAAAAAAATCAAGCTGCTTTGGTTTAGGATATCGTCAACCGATTCCTGGGGCAGCTTGAATTGCCTGGTCAATTTGCGCACCACGTTCCATGCCTTCAGCTGCACACAAAGGATCGCTTTCTCGTCCAAATTTTTGAGGCCAAGGAACAACTGTTCATTGGTCTCAAAACGGCTACAAGGGTTCGGTGAAGAAAACCACTCTTTGATGCGCATAGGGCCCTTCTGTGTCTGTATGGCAGAATAACGGATAAAGGTAAGTTCCACTTGTAAATGTATGGAAGAAATATTCGGGCTTGTGTGGCTGTTTTGGCCGCTTGCATTTTTTTTGGTTCTTCACTTACCTCCTGCTCAAACCCTGCAATTAAATACCAAACACTTACCCACCATGAAAATTCAGCTCGTCTTTCTATTTGTTTGCAGCGCCTGGTACCTGCATGCTCAAAGCGAAAAAAAGCAAGCGCTGAGCTTTCATGGAACGGCTTCACTTTCCGTCGGCACCTTTCAGCAACAAAACTATAATGGCCGTCAGCCCGGTTTTTTTTGGAGCCTCAGCGGCAATCCGGTATTCGGCGTCTATGGCCATCCCATGCCCGTCAGCATGATGGTCTCCAACCAGCAGCGTTCCATCAACGGACCATTTTCACAGATCGGCATGAGCCCCACATACAAATGGGCCAAGTTCCATGTAGGTGTGCGCAGTTTGTCCCTGTCTCCCTTCTCCGTGGCAGGGCATACTTTTCTGGGCGGTGCCGTGGAGCTCAACCCCGGAGCGTTCCGTTTTGCGGTGTTGGGTGGCCGGTTTCAAAAAGCCCGGGAAGCCGACACCTCAAGTGTTTTTCACCTGCGGCCAGCGTACAAACGCCTGGGATATGGGATAAAAGTCGGGGTAGGGAAAACGCGCAACTACTTTGACTTTATTTATTTCAAAGCCAAAGACGACTCTACTTCCATCCAACCCATTGCGCGCAGAACCGGAAATTTAACACCCGACGAAAACGCTGTGTTGGGCATTTCCTCCCGCATCTCTTTCAGCAAACGGATTTACCTGCAAATTGACGGTGGCGCCAGCCTGTACACCCGCGACACGCGCAGTGAATTGTTAACGAATGAGTCAGATGACGAAAAACTCAAAAAAATAGCCTCGCAGCTATCCTGGATCATGCCATTCCATACCAGCACTGCCCTCAGCTTCGCCGGAGAAGCCGGTCTGCGCTATCAAAGCAAACAGTTCCAGCTGGGCCTTTCCTACCGACGTGTGGAGCCGGAATACAATTCTATGGGCGCCTGGTTTTTCCAAACGGATGTGCAACAAGTCACCATCACGCCAGCATTCAGTTTCAACAAAGGACGCAGCAGAATTCAGTTCAACACCGGCTGGCAAAGCGACAACCTGTTGAAACTGAAGCCTGCCACTTCCCAACGGATCATCGGTGGCATGAACCTTTCACTGAACCCTACAACCCGTTTTGGCATCGAATTGCAGGCCAATAATTTCCAATTCACCCAGGAAAACCGCTACCTGGAATCTGATTCTCTGCGGCTCCAGCAATCGACCCTTTTTCTCAATGTTTCGCCCCACTGGCTTTTCCGCGACGGCACAACCACGCGGACGATTACCGGCAGCCTAGCCTACCAAAAAAGCGACGATTACAACCCCTACACCCGGCAAAACCTGCGCTCCGGTTTTGTATTCGGGCAAGTTACCTACACTTGGCAACAACAAAAAAACGGCCTCAACCTCGGCGTTAGCCTCAACGGCAGGGCAAATAAGAGCGGCACCGCAGTCGACGATAAAAGCATCGGGCTTACCGCCAACGCAGGCAAACCCTTCTTTAAAAACAAACTCAATTTACAGGCGAACCTGAATTACAGCCTGGTATTTCTCAACAGCGGAAAATCCGGCTCAAGCATCGGCGGCGGCGGCGGCATCTCCTGGAAAGCGCTGAAAAACACCCGTTTTTATACCAACACCTATTTCATCTCCAACCAAACGCCACAGCGCAAATACCAATACCTGACGGTTTCAGGCGGCGTGGAATACACCTTTTGATACTATGCGACCATTATCCCTCTTCCTGTTTCTTTTGCTCCGCATCGCCGCATTGACGGCTCAGAACGAAGTGTTGGTGAACGTAACGCTTAGCCCGCCATACAGCCACCGCCTGAGCGATTACACCCAATACCGCGCCCAGCAGTTCCTGACGCTGACCAACCTCACGCAACAGGACCAGCGCATGAAAATTATCGGAGAAATCAGGGGCCTTGGCACCGGGCTCTTCATAAAAACCCGGCTCGATTATGTGCCAAATCAGGTCATCGTACTCGGCCCCGGAGAATCGCGGTCGTTTGCAGGCCAGGAAATAACCGGCTATTTTGACCGCAACAACACCGAACAAAATATACCGGGCGACCTCGAAGCCGACATCATCCGCACGGGGTTGCTGCCGCAGGACAATTATGACTACTGTATTGAAGTAGTAGACATAAATACGCTAAAAGTACTTGGCCGAAAATGTACCCTCATCCCTATCCAGTACCTCAGTCCGCCCCAACCCAACCTGCCCTGGTGCGGTGAAAGCCACAATGTGCAAACCAACCCGATCATTAATTTCTCCTGGTTGCCGCCAACCGGGGGAGGCATGGGAAATGCCAACATCCAATACGATTTTTACCTCATTCCGGTACCAGATGGCCAAAACCCGGCACAATTGCTGCAACTGGCCATGGACGGGCAGTTGCCGGGCTTCTATTTTGTCAAGGAAAATTTGCCGACCGCCGCCTATTTCTACAACACGCTCCAGGATCCGCCACTGGAGGCTGGAAACTATGTCTGGGGAATCGTTGCTACCGATATCAACCACAACGTGGGCATTGAAAATCAGGGGCGCAGCGCTTTTTGTACCCTCACCATAAAAACAACTTTGACCATCGCTCCCATGGACGGCAATGGCGGCGACTTTCCCTGGACATGCAGTTGCAAATCGCCGGCCCAAAAACCAGGCGGCTCCAATAGCCCCCAATTGCTCCAGCCGGGTGTCACCGTAATGGTCGGCCAATATTCAATGCGGGTGGAAACTACCGACGGCGCCGGGAACGGAACAGGTAAAATTCTGGTTCCCGGGTTCCCTGGCGGCATCGAGCTGCCTATTTGGGTCGATTTTACCGGATTACAAATCAATGCCAATCGGGAAATGATCAAAGGGGTCGTGCATGCGCAGGTGCAAGAGGATGTTTCCTTTTTACCAAACATCGACAATCCCCAACTGCAAACCTTGCCCCTGGATGCCGGCCAAATCGATCAATTAGACCAATATTTTGAACAAAACCTGGAACAATTGCTGAGCAAGATCAGCAACCCCCAGGATTTAATTGGCTTCCGCTTGCCGCTCGGCCTGGACAAAAACATCGGCGGACAGCAGTTCGTGGTCGCCATTACCGGCCTGCATTTTGATGCTACCCAGGCAGCCCTGGATGCCGCCATTGTGCTCGATTTGGTGGATGCCGGCACCAAAATCGCCCTGAGCGGCCGTGGTATTTGCCTGAAAAACGGCGTGGGTTTGTGTGGCGAAGGGGAGCTCTACCTGGCCGAAAACCTGAACCTCCCGCCGCTGAACATGTACCTCCGCGGCCTCAGCGGCGCCAACGATCCCAAGCGGGCGACCCGCGTTGTATTTGACAAAGACGGATTCAAGAAACTGTATGTCGAAGCCGTGTACACTTTTCCCGCAAACATGTTGTCGAAAGTGCAAGGCGGCGGCCAGGTGGAAGCATCCCTTTCTGCCGAAACAGACAGGGGTTGGAGCGATTGGGTTGCCACCATCAACATCGACCCGTTTCGCATTATGGGCGTCAATGATTTTGCATTCAACGCTACCATCGCATATTACGATCATTCTTCCATTACCAACCCCAATGGCATGCCGGGCGATTACCCGGAAGGCCAGCCGCTCACCTGGAACGGTTTTTTCCTAAAATCGTTGTCCGTTGACCTGCCGCCCATCATCAAGCGCAAGAACAGCAATCTCCCGCTCACGGGCGCAGCGACCAACGTCATCATCGATGGGAATGGGGTCACTGGCGCTTTGAGCCTCAACAACCTGCTCGCCATCGGCGAGGGCGGCGATGGCCACTGGCAATTCTCCGTAGATCAGTTTGTGGTGAAATTCCTGAAAAACACCTTCCAGAGCGGTGGTTTCAACGGTAAGCTGCTGCTCCCGATCACCAGCCGCAACGAGCAAGCCCAATTGTTGTACAGCAGTTTGTTGAGTTACGCCAACCAGCAGTTTGAATACCAATTCAACGTTGCACCCAAAAACGACCTGGAAGTGGACTTGTTCGCCGCCTATTTCAACCTGAACAAAAACTCTAACATCATGGTCTCGTACTCCGGCGCAAAAGGTTTCGAGGCGCATGCCTTGTTGAGCGGGGAGTTTCGGATCGGGGGCAAGTTCGACAGCCAATTGCCGCGCATTGACATTGCGCACGTGAGCTTTCAAAACCTGGGGCTTACCACAACGTACCCCTACTTTACCCCCGGCCAGGTGCAAGCCGCCCTGGGCAGCCCCCAAAAATCGGTGGGCGGTTTCCCGCTCAGCGTCAAGAATTGGGAACTGTTTACCATAGGGCTGCAAGCAGATGTGGATTTGCAGCTTTCCGACCTCGCGGGTTTCCTGCCCAATGCATCGGCTACGATCAAATTCCACGGAAAATTCAACAACGACGGCAGCCCTGCTTTCGAGCGCTTTGAAATGAGCCGCATCCATGTCGACGCCGATTTCTCGGTACTGCACGTCAAAGGCGACCTGGAATTTTTCTCCAAAGATGCAACCTGGGGCGATGGGTTTCAGGGCAAAGTGGAAGCCGTATTCCCGCTTGGGTTTACCGTGAGCAGCAGGCTGCAAATTGGCGCCAAAGACAATACCAATTACTGGTATGTGGATGGGCAAACGAGCCAGAAATCAGGGTTTACGGCAGGGCTATCAGCGTATGGGTTCTCCGGCGGGGCATGTTACAACATGAAAACCGTCAATTTCACGGAAAAAGCAGACATCAGCAGCACGGAAGATCCTGAGCAGTCTAATTGGTTGGGCGCAGCCCCCAGCAAGTTGGTTTACCAGATTCAACCGGGCAATACCGAAATCATGGCATCTGTTGTCGTTGGGCTGGATGCCAAAGAATTGTTCAATGCCGGCGTGAAAATGCACATCAAATTCAGCAACGGCGGTTTAGGTGAAATTACCATTAAAGGAAAGGGCGGTATGTTCGCCGACCCTGGCAGAAACGGGCTGGCCAATGGTGACATTTTTATAAAATACAACGTGCCGCAAAAAATCGTCGAAATCGGCGTTGGCCTCAACATCAACCTGGCAGGGGTGTTTACGGGTAAAGGCTACCTCAGCACGTATTCCAATGGCACTACGGGCGACTGGAATTTCAAACTGGGGCGGCCATTTGGCTGGGGACCGCCGGGAGGCCCCTGTTCTTTTCAGATGAAATTCCCGCCATTGCCGTTAAAAATTGAGGCGGGCGGTTATTTCCAATGTGGCAATTTTGAAGTGGACGGGCTTCCCAAGCGCCTCCCCAACCTTATGCAGGAGCTGTTCCCGGATTACCCAAAAGGGTATTACCGGGTTGTAACGGGTGATGGACTTTCCACGGGCAGTGCCATCGCGTGTGGCGCCTATTTGCAAGCTACACTAACCTTGAAATACCTGATCTTCTACGCTGAATTCAGCGCTGTTTTCGGGTTTGATTTACAATTGAGCAAAGCAACGGAAGGCTGCGACAAATATCCCACTCCGGGTATGAACGGATGGTACGGCAATGGACAACTTTATGCAGGCATCAAAGCAGCCATTGGCATCGAAGTTGATTTGTTTTTTATCAGCGGCAGGTTCGAAATATTATCCATTTCATTTGGCGGCTTGTTGTCAGGCGGTGGCCCTAACCCCACTTGGGTGATCGGCACGGTAGGCGGCCGGTTCAGCATATTGGGCGGCATGGTAGAGGGATATTGCAGTTTCCGCTTTGAGGCTGGTGACAAATGTATCCCCAACGGCGACCCATTGGCCAATTTAAAGCTCATCAATGAAACATTCCCGGCTCAAAGCAATGAATTGCAACCCATCAACATTGACCCTGCGGTTTCCGTCAACCTGCCGCTGGACTTTGAGTTTTTCCTGGAAGAAATTAAAGAAGTAGATGGAGCACCGGTAACTGTGCCACGATTGTTCAAATGCAACCGGGGAGATGTGGAAATAAAATTGCTGAATACCAAAACCGGCAAACCAGCTTATGGGCGCGAAGACTTCGACCCTGAGGGATTTGGCAAAGCGCTGATACTCGACCATTTGCTGGAACCCAATACTAACTATGTGTACACCGTAAGCGCAACCGTACAAGAATGCGGCAATATTAACAAAGCGGCCTTAAGTACAGACGGACAACATGGCATCCCTTTGTCTTTTGGCTCCTGCAACGGCAGTTGGAACAAAGCGATTGTCAAAAAAACCAACAAGCCTTTTTTGGATGAACGGAAGGTCACTTTTAAAACCAACGGCGGGTTGATGCGCCTCGACC
>CAYVPM010000008.1:0-14238 GCA_964453475.1 uncultured Saprospiraceae bacterium
GGGGAGGAGGTGTTGAAGAAGGGAGATGTGACGGTGATACGGTAGTGGTGAAGGAACTTGGTTTGTGAAAAGTTGTCGCGCTGGGTTTAGGGGCTTTTGATGTTTTTTTTTAATGTAAAATGTAAAACGCTGAATGTAAAATGTAAAAGGGAAGGAGAAAAAAAGAAGGGTGAAAACATTTTTAACACAAAAAGTTTTACAAAATCTTCTGAATCCTGTTACTTTTGCTGCAAATACTTTAATGGCTTCAAAAACCATCGCAACAACCTGTCTGAAAAATGCTTAGCGTCACCGAAACCTTTCCCCTCGTTCGCATCTTCGATGAGCAAAAAGCAAAGGAGTACTATTGCGATTGGCTGGGATTTGTGATTGATTGGGAGCACCGCTTTGAAGCAGGGACGCCTGTGTACATGCAAGTCTCGCTTGGTAAACTCAAACTGCATCTAAGCGAGCATGTTGGCGACTGTACGCCCGGCGGCAAGGTGTTTGTAGCCTGCACCGGATTAAAAGCCTGGCATCAAAACATCGCTGAAAAAAAATACAAATACTATCGGCCCAGTATCGAAGAAGCCTTTTGGGGCGGTATTTGTATGACGCTGATAGATCCTTTTGGGAATAAGTTGTTGTTTAGTGAAGAAGGTGAAACTGTTTAACCCTCTTGTATTTTATTGCATTTCCTTTAACAACTTTTCGGCTTGCTCACGCCTGGAGGTTTGACGTAAGCCTTCCAGAAGCGGTTTTGCTTTGTCATTTTGCCCGCCTGCAATGAAGGCTAAGGCACAACGCCAATCAGCGATTTCGCGCCAATATCCTGGTTGAACGCGGTTAAAATAGGTCGTCGCATTTTCCCATTGTCCGGTTTGCAATAAGGATTCCCCTGTGTAAAAAAGTGCTTCGTCCGAGATGTTGGCTTCTTTCGCCAAATTAGTCAATTGTTGGGCAGCTACATCGAATTTGCCCGTTCTATAAGCCATATACGCTTGTTGCATGGCTTGAGAAATGGTGTCGTTGCTACCCATTGAGGCGACGGGTGGGGGATAGGGGGAGGCGATATAGGCTTGGGCCATTTGAACAACATCCGGCTTTTCCGACTGTAAAAAGCGCCATGCCACAATAGCCCCGGCTGCCACCACAGCGGCAACAGCCAGCCAGGGCAGCAGGCTGCGAAAAAGGTTGTTCCCAGGCTTTTCGGGGGAAAGCTGCTTGTCAGCGATTTCAAGGGACAGTTTCTTCTTCAAACGCAAGTTGTCGGCTGCTTTCAGCGCCACATACAGGTCGAGCTCCATTCTCAATTCAGGCTCATCCTTGAGTCGTCGCTCAAATTCCGATAGGGTCTTGCCGTTCAAAGCGCCTCCTGCGTAGTCCCTGATTAATTTTTCGTAGCTGTCGTTCATACGCGCGTCATTTTCCTAGGTTAGTGAAAATAGCTTCAGGGGTGCTTGTCTTTTAATAATGCAATTCATGTAGAATATGTGGTTGGAGCAAAAAATCTATGCCGTTTACTGCCTTCTATTTTAAGAAAAAATCCAACTAACCAATACTAAAAAGATAGCTTCCAGCCATTTTGATTTATTATCTGTTCCACTAAGCGCCGCAACTGTTTTTTACAATCCTGTTTTTTTGCTGTCACCCCAAGTGCGTTTTTCAAGCCGTATTCTTCAACCAGCCCGCCGACTTTTTTACCGTTGACGATCGTATCGGTCAGCAATTTTCGACAGGCATCACTGAGCTGTTCCATGGCCCTTTGAATGGCAAGCGTTGTGCGCTGCTGGTTTATTTCAAGATTGGCGTCCTCCTCGCTGCGGATAAGCGTATCAAAGTCGAGTTCGTTATAATTGTCCGGTAACTGCTCCAGGTATTTTTCGTGGCGTTTGAGGAGGCTGGTTCCGCCACGAATCTCCATTTTCCATAGGTTAATAGCGGTGAGCAGCAGGTAGGCGCGCAGGTTACCGGGCTTCAATTTCCCCTGAACCGACATATCCCGCACCCGGAACACTGCATCGTTATAAAACTCACTGGCATGTCCCTGAGGGCATTTTTCCTTATAAATAAGCCAGCCTGTCACATAACTATAATGTGCACAGTAAAATTCCGACAGGGAGTTCTCGTCGCCTGCGGAAAATTGCTCAAATTCCTGATCAGTCAAAGCGGGTTGCGTGGTTTAGTTGGGCTAAAGGTAAAAAGCCGCCCACGTAGAATGCAACCATTGTGTAAAAAATCATGACTGACCGGAAGACTCGCATTTTGAGTCTCATGCATTATAGCGCTAAGCAATAAGTTATTTGGTTTTTCAAAACTGCATTAAAAACCGGAATCGGTATTGCTAATACCGGCTTGGCGTATAAGCCATTTATTTGTTTGCCATTGCCTTCTTTTTTAAAATAACATTACAACTTCTGATAAAAATGCGATATTTGCCCTGTAGACACCCTAAAAAAGGTTTGTTTCTAAACCCTGACAGCGCTAGCTGTATCAAAAACCAATCTTTTCTAACCAAATCGAACCATAGACCTATGAAAAACACATTTTTCCCATTACTTTTTTTGATGTTTGGTTTTGTTGCGGGTGCGCAAACTGACCCGTATTTAATAACAATAGAGTTGCGTGATGGCGCCGACTCAATAGTATGCCGAATACAACCCAGGCCCAATGCAAATGGCATGATGACAAGCCCCTGGGCGGTTGGTGATCTTATCACCTGGATTTTTCCAGATGGGCAAATGATGCAGCGAGAAATTGCGATTGTAGCAGATACCATTTCCAATTTCAAGTTGTCATGGTTTCCTGCTTACCATCAACCGGTTGCCCTGGACTCAATCAAAGCTTATGTGGCAAGAAAAGGTGGAACAGGGCATCCAACTTTGGTAATGCCTTCGACCAATTCAGCAACTCAATTTCAACCAGTAAATACTCAGCCTCGCCCCATCAATTTCCCTGCCGGCAGAACCTGGAAAGCAAATTACACGTGGGAGTTTTCTCCGGGAAAAGAAAATTTCCTCGTCATTTCCTATAAACACAGTGGAGAATGTATTGATTTAGATGGCCAATTTAAAGTTGAACTTCCTACGGAAATTTCAATAATCGAAAGTATAGTCTTCAATTCTGAGCAGATTTCGGTAGATACTAATGGGAATAAACTATTCATGGTATCTGCAACTAGTAGGCCCCGAAATATTTTTCTAAAGTTGAAAATGAAAGACACTGTCACCCTAGGCAGACAATTTGAAATTAAAATTTATCCAACCATTTGCAATGGTGAAGACGCAGACACACGCGATATTTCTCTTCTTTGTGTTGCTAAGGGCGAGCCACACGACCCAAACTATAAAATTGTTGATGTCCAAAAAATTCCCGTACACAATCCTGATTCCACAAAGTTGACCTATACGATTCAGTTTCATAACGATGGAGAAGCGCCTGTGAAAAAGGTGAGGATAATAGATACGTTGCCACCTGAGTTGGATCCAAAAACCTTTAAGTTGTTAAGTACTCCACTGATGAATGGTTTAAGATTGGACTCTGTAATCTACTCCCCAAGTAACCCTGCTATTATAGAATTAACATTTGTTGCACCTGGATCAAGCCCTGGACTTCCTGGCCTGAACCAAGCAAATCATCCAGCTTTTGCTGAAACCATTTACAGATTTTCCTTTGAGGTAAAAACCAGACCAAATGTGCAGACTCCAATAAACAACGATGCTACGGTGATATTCTATTCGAACGATGGCTTTGCACTACCAGAGGTTATCACTGGAATAGCGCAGGTAAAAATTGGTGACAGTCCCAAGATTGAGCCCTCTGGGGGTAACGGCCCGGATTGGCCTACGTGGTTGCTTTCCGGATTTGTGGCATTTATCCTGTTTATAGGCCTTTACCTTTTCCGCCGACACACTACGAAAAAGCCATAAAGTGCTTGATGTGGCAGCAATTAAAACCCACAAGATTATGGCATATACAAGGCAATGGAATCTATACCTCCGGGCAATGGCTGTAACAGCCCTTGCCTGTTTGGTTTGCTGGGCCCTGGCTCAACAGGCGAATAAAATACCAGTCGATGCTCCATTGAAAAGCCAAGTTCAACATTTAAAGAAATTCTATGAAGCCGAGGACTATGAAGCAATACTTAGCTTGGCTGAATCAATTTCCACGCCATTCAATACGGATAGCCTCCGCGCAGATTGCTTCTTGGTTCTTCGGTATAAAACCATCGCCCTAACGGAGCTCGAGCAGGCGCCTCAAGCAGTTTTGCAATTGACCTCTATCGTCCAGGCCCAAACAATTGATGACAGCATCACTGCCAAGCTTTACTACTTACTAAGTTATGCTTGCCTGAACGCGCGGCAAATTGAACAAGGTATTGAATATGCAGAGCTTAGTCTCGCGGGCTTGCAGCGTCATCGCGCTTCAGGTATCGCGAATGCATACAAATTCATTGCTTTTGCCCTCAAAGCACAAGGCGACTTCCGCGCCGCCCGTCAATACTATTTAAGTGCGCTGCCGCTACTGGCTAAACAACAGGACCCCTGGAACCTATCGGAAGTCCTTATCAACCTGGGCGATTTGAGCCGTTATATCTCCGAATATGATGCTGCCCGGAACTATTACCGCCAGGCTGACAAGGAGTATCCTGATGCCCACCGTTTGGCGCACAACCTGGGTTGGGTTGACTCAAATGCCGGATTGTACCAGTCTGCCCTGCTACATTTTCGAGAAGCCTGCCTGGACAGATCCTATGCAGAAGAGCTAGCCCGTATCATGGGTCAATGCGCCGACAGATTAGGAGATACCCTAAGCGCCAATCGATATTTCAAGGTTGCACTAAAAACTGCTGCGACAGCACGAGACTCAGCAATTGCGCAATACTATATCGGCAAAGCTTTGTTGGGGCGCCACCAAGTTGATGCAGCTCTTGGCACATTCCAGCAAGCTTTGCACGGCCTGTTTCCGCAAACACCAGCTGATAACCCCTCTGAAAATCCAAACACTGGCTTGAGTTCCGATTTTTGGCCCAACCTGGTGTTACGTGGAAAAGCCCAGGCTTTACATGCCCTCTATGCGCAAACCGGGAATCTGGAAAATTTGAAACAAGGCATGGCAGCTATTAATACAGCCATCCGCGCGCTCGACTCGTTGCGTGGTAATATGCGCAACGAATTGTCTGGACAGGATGCCGTAGACTATTCCTACGCTACCTACGAAACGGGTATCCAGATTGCCCGCAGCCTGGAGCTTGCCGAACCTGGCAAAGGGTATTTAGCCGACGCGTATGATATGGCCGAACGCGCCAAAGCCAATGTCCTGAAAACAAGCCTGGCAGAAAGGGATTTGCGGCGGGTGTCGCTCATTTCTGACAGCTTGTTGCAGCAGGAAAAAATGGCCCAGGCATCTGTAGTCTTTTGGGAAGGCGCTGGACCTGCCGACAGCCTTTTGTTGGCAGTGCGCCGTTTAGAAAAGGTGCGCGCAGCCATTGACAGGGAAGCGCCCCTGCTGCGCAAGGCGCGGGCGCAATACGAAAGTGTAGCCCTTGCGACCATTCAGCAAGGTTTAGGCAAGGATGAATTGCTCTTGCAATATTTCTGGGGCGACAGTGCGGTCATTGCTTTTGCAGTGTCCAAAAACAGCCTGAACATCCACAGCATTTCTCGCACCCTTGCGCTTGATCAATCCATTGAGGCTTTCAGAACGGCTTTAACGCAGTATCAACAACCAATCGAAACGTTCAATGTCCAGGCGACTACGTTATATAGCCTATTTTGCGAACCGATTTTGAAAAATGCCCAGGGCATGCGGCGCTTGCTGATTGTGCCCGACGGTCCGCTCGGCAGCATCCCTTTTGAAACCCTGGTGGGTAACAAAGGACAGTATTTGCTGGAGGACTACGCCATCAGTTATCACTGGTCGGGCGCACTGTGGTTGCAGGCGCATGCACGTGGCGAAGCAGCCGAGCTGGCGACTAGATACGGCGGTTTTGCACCCCAGTACAAAACTGTTTCGGAAGGTTTCGCCGCGCTCGGCCCTGAACTGGTCGATTTGCCTGAGGCGCGTGCGGCAGTGGCTGCCACAGCAAAAGCATGGGGAGGAGATGTTTTCCAGGGTACTGCCGTTGACAAACAGCTTTTTCAACGGGAAGCCGGAAAATACGGCGTTCTGCACCTGGCCATGCATGGTATTCTGAACGAACAAGGCCGAACAAAAACCGGCTTGGCTTTTCTGTCAGGTGACAGCATCACTTTGTTGAACACGTTGGAAATCAGCCAAATGGAACTTCCGGCTCGATTGGCAGTCCTTTCTGCCTGCAATACCGCCAGCGGT
This sequence comes from uncultured Saprospiraceae bacterium, assembly GCA_964453475.1. Taxonomy (GTDB): domain Bacteria; phylum Bacteroidota; class Bacteroidia; order Chitinophagales; family Saprospiraceae; genus M3007. The sequence continues at coordinate 6,313 of CAYVPM010000008.1, forward strand.
GTAGTCTTTCGCGGCGAGGGGGTCATGAGTTTGTCGCGCGCTTTTGCCCTGGCTGGTTGCCCAGCCATGACGGCCAACCTTTGGGAAGTGCCGAGCGCCGAAACCAATAACATAACGACTGCATTTCTGGGCTTCCTGAAAGACGGAAAACGCAAAGACGAAGCCCTGCGCGCTGCCAAACGCGACTTTTTGGCGCGTTCGGAATCGGAGCGTCGCCATCCATACTTTTGGGCAGGCCAGGTGCTGATGGGCAATGAACGGCCTGTTCGGCAAGCCAGGAATTGGTTGTGGTACTTGCTTGGCGCTTTGGTGCTGGGCGGCCTGGGTTGGTACTATGGGCGTAAGTGGCTTTCCTAAAAGCCCTCAACAGGTTGTAACCAACATTTGGCAATAAAAACGAAAACTGACTATCCGCATATTGTGTACCGACTTAGAAGAAGTCACCTATGTGTTTTAAGCGATGGCCATAGTGCATTATTTTTCACCACATAGCGCACATAGTGCACATAGTTTATTTGGGCTTTGCAAGCTATGTGATCTATGTGCGCTATGTGGTAAAGGAGAAATGAACCTTTGAGTAGTCCCACAAAATATCTATATAAATTTTGTATCCAGGCAAACAGGTGTCCGGTATTCCAATATACTTCATACCTGCGCCATTTTTACTTTTCCTGAGGTTTCGTTTGCTTCTTGTAGTTGCGTTGAGGCGCCATCATTTTCCAATTCTGCTTCACCTGGTATAATAATTTTTGTCGAATGCTCCCTGTGGGCACTCGCATTTTGTAATACCCGCATTATAGAATTAAATCTGAAACAGCTAAAACGAACTCAGTTTTTCCACTCTTAAAAATCTTTATTAACCTTTAAAAATCAAAAATTATGGCATCTCAAATCATCACAGGCCATTTCAGTTGTGACAACTGTTATGCAGTTTACCTTGGCGATCAAAATGGCGTATTGACAAAGCTTCTCCCTACGGGGACCGCCAATGGCGTTTACAATACGTTAGCTTCTCAAATATTTAATGGGGAAGACATTCTTCCATTTACCGCTTATACCGGGGATTGGTTTTACATTATTGCGTGGAGCGATGATGCGCAAAAACAAGGCCTTATTGGAGAGTTTATCGGCACTCAAACAATTTTTTCAGGCAATAGCGCCTGGGAGGTGTTTCCAACAAAGCAGAATTATAATAATCAACAAGCGCCAGATGCTGCCGAAATAAATTCATTTATTACGGCAGCCAATAATTCGAGTGCTTGGGTCGCACCAGCTGTAGGGCCAATCAATTTGAATTCTGATATTATTTACACCTCGAGCCCTAACATTAAGGTCAACAATGTTGATGACAATGCCAATTGGATGTGGCATGACTCCGGCAACGACACTTCAGCAGGTAAGCCTTTCGAGGGTTTCAATCACGACGAGTTTTTAATTTTCAGAATACCTGTTTGGGCAATGGCGCCTGCACTTGACCCTGCACTGGATTCCCATGATTGCGATTGTAACGGCTGCAATAAAGATTCAAAAGCGCAAAACGAAGAGCTTATCGAAAGGGCAAAGGCTAAATTTTATACACAAAAAGCTGGCCTTGAATGTGGCCGCCCATTCGGAAAAGAGTGTGAAAAACAGGTAATCACCGACAAAATAAATTTACAGCCTTGCTTCTATTTTAATTGGGGGGATGGCGCAAAAGATCAAATCGAAGAGCACGACACCGAAGTATTCTATATCACAGTTTGTAATCAATACCGTGATATCCGATATAAAGGGCTCCGTATCACAAAAGTCACCCTTGTCCCGAATACACATTCCATTGATAAAATCCATATCGTGCCTGACAGGTTTGTCAATTTTGACTGCCTGGAGCCCTGTTCTTGCCAGACAAGAGAATTTGCCATGATTACAAGGGCAAATGATACGGCAGGCAACTACAAACTGGAGGTTGAGTATTGTTTTGAAGGCATTGAATTTGCAGGCCGCCTGGCTACAAATGGAAAAGTCGAGTTTGATTTGGAGATAACTGAGGACTAGTAAATCACAACAAACCAATTTGAATGCTCACCCTGCTGCCGGAACCATCGCTCGATGTGTTCCGGCAGCTGAGACCCCAAGTGTCGCGTATTCGGAAATACCGAATACAAAATCCTACCCATTTAATTTTCACCTTAAAAACTTCATAAAATGAAATCATTACTAATTGCATTATTCTTAATTTGCACTAACAGCCTTTTTGCTCAATGGTGCAATAAGCCCAACCCTGCATTTTGCCCCGGAAATTATTTCCAAAACGGTGATTTTGAAACGATTACAGGAAACCCAAGTGCTGTAGTTGATCAGGATATCAACCTGGCGACAGGCTGGCAAGCTATGTGGGCAGCAGGCTCACTCGCTGATTTATTCTGTACCGGAGGCGCCAATGGACTGGGTGTTGCCCCAACGCCAAATTCAAATGTTTACGCAGGAATTTGGATCGAAAACAGGCCTACCGCATCTGGCAATGCAGTTTATAGAGAAGGAATGTATAACCGCTTAAACATACCAATTGCCCAAAATACTGGTACTTATTCTTTTAATTTTAAAATTGCAAATGCGCAATTAAACAACACCAATCCTGCAAATCCGATACAAATTGGAATTTATGGGGTTTACAACCCTACAAATGTGCTTGCTGCTGCGCCGACTGGCCTCAATTTTAATCCATCAAATGTAAATTTGTGGGCGAGTGTTAGTTCCACGGTGCAGGTGGTGCTGTTACAAACAATCACCCCTCCTAGCACCTTTAGCAATACTTGGCTTTCACAGACTGTTACCTTCAATTCGAACATACTTCCGGCATTAGGTATAACCCATATCATGATATCGGCAAATGATTTATACCGGCCGCCGGTCACGGGTAAACTGTATGTGAATTTCGACGAATTTTGCTTGCAAAGAGCAGAACCAGAATCCAAATTCTGCTGTCCAGGAAAAAACCTGGTCGTGAACGGAGATTTTGAAGGCGGAAACGTAGGTATCAACACAACAGATTATGCCTATAACGCTTCTGTGGCAACTGGCGCAACCATTCCTGGCCAGTACAACATTGTCACCGGTACACAAGCATTGGCGATCAACCGGTGCTGGGTTGCACAAGACCCTAGCACTTGCAACAATACCTCCGGGAAATTTCTGGCGGTGAATGGTCGGACTTGTGGCGGCAAAAAGGTTGTCTGGCAACAAACTTTTACCGTGAATGATTGGACGTGTTATGAGTTCTGTGCAAGCGTCAAAGAATTGAAGGAATGCGTATGTGATTTTGATGTAAAACCGAAAATAGAAGTAGAGTTTTCCATGTCTGGAATCGGCAATATTACCCAAGTAGTAAATGTTGGCCCAGGCGCTTGTAATTGGTTTAATATCAGAAAACAGGTTTGCCTCTGGGGATATGGTTCAAGTTTGACCATAAAAATTCTGCTTGATGAATCTGTCGCTGGCGATGGAAACGACCTTGCATTGGATAATATAGCCCTTATTGCTATCCCCAATTGCCCTCCTCCAGTTTTTAATATTACCACTGCGCCTGCCACAGGCACCTATTACAACATTACCGCGACCAACACACCAACTGTAAACTGTCCTGCTACTTGGTGGGAGGTATGCGAATACGATATGTCTTCAAGCACTTGTATTGCGGGATCAATCGTCACGAATCTGCCAGTTTGGTGGTTTCCTAGCACTTGCTTTCCGACGTATAATGGCATAGCGCCTTATGCGCCTGTATCGGATCCTTGTGGCCGATTCGCTTATGGTAAATTATACCGGATTACACTGGGTACTTGGGGCGATTGTCATGGATGGGGAGCATTTACCCGATATGTCGGTAGTTCCCTAAAAACTAAAAAGGTGCAAGTATTTACAGAAGAGGATGTGAAAAAGAACGCCCAAACAGTTTTAAAGGCGCTGAAATAACCTAATACCAGAAGTCTTTACACCCCCAAAAAACAATACCAGCTGCCGGAACCATCCATCGATGCGTTCCGGCAGCCTTTTTAATCAGGGCACAGTTTTTCCCACACATTATTCCAGTATAAAATTTAAACACAAAAAGTTTTATAAATTCCCTTAAATCCTTTTACTTTTGCATTCCAAGTTTACCGATTATCGTCAACGCAGAGTGGTTGTGAATGCAGAAATGATACAATCATTTCATAATCAAGCTTTTGTTTCACTCATATCATTCAAAATCACTTTAATCACAGTAAAACACCATGGCAAAAGCAAAAAAAGATACTTCCGCCCCACCAACCACCTCTGCCAACCACGAGGATTCCGTCATAACCCTCTCCGGCATGTACCAGAATTATTTTCTGGACTATGCCTCCTACGTTATCCTCGAACGCGCCGTACCAGCCATCGACGACGGCCTGAAGCCCGTGCAGCGCCGCATTCTCCACGCCATGTTCGAGCAGCACGACGGGCGCTACCACAAAGTGGCCAACCTCATCGGCCAAACCATGCAGTTCCACCCCCATGGCGACGCGGCCATAGGCGATGCCCTGGTGAACATGGGCCAAAAAGAACTGATGATCGATTGCCAGGGAAACTGGGGCGATTACCGCACCGGCGACTCTGCCGCTGCACCGCGTTACATCGAGGCGCGCCTCACCAAATTTGCCCTCGACATTGCTTTCAACCCCGATACCACCGTATGGCAAATGAGCTACGACGGCCGCAAGCGCGAGCCCGTCAATTTGCCCATGAAATTCCCGCTGGTATTGGCACACGGCGCCGAGGGCATTGCAGTGGGTCTGAGCACCAAAATAATGCCCCATAATTTCATCGAAATTATAAAAGCCAGTATCGCCAGCCTCAAGGGAAAATCCTCGGATTTGATCCCCGACTTTCCCACTGGCGGCCTCATCGACGCCAGTAACTACAACGGCGGGGCGAGGGGAGGAAAACTACGGGTACGCGCCCGGGTGCGTGAACTCGACAAAAAAACGCTGCAGATCACCGAAATCCCCTACGGCGTTACCACCGGTGATCTGATGGACTCCATCGTAAAGGCCAATGAAAAAGGCCAGATCAAGATCAAAAAAGTGGTGGACAAAGTGGCCGCCGACATCGACATCGAAATTGAGCTGCAGCCGGGCGTCAGCCCCGACGTGACCATCGATGCTCTGTACGCTTTTACCAGTTGCGAAGTTAGCATCAGCCCCAACTGCTGCGTCATCATCGACAACAAACCCCTGTTTACCGATGTCAACGAACTGCTGCGCATCAGCACCGAGAACACCAAGGATTTACTGCGCCAGGAACTGGAAATCCTGAAAAACGACCTGGAGGAAAAACTGCACTTCGCCTCGCTGGAAAAGATTTTCATCGAAAAACGCATTTACCGCGACATCGAAGAATGTGAAACCTGGGAAGCCGTCATTTCCACCATCGATACCGGGCTTAAAAAATACATAAGCACGCCCAGCGACCCTGGTTATGCCAAGGAGACAATTAAAATAAAACTGCTCCGCGACATCACCGAAGACGACATTGTGCGCCTCACCGAGATCCGCATCAAGCGCATTTCCAAATTCAACGCCTTCAAGGCCGACGAGGAAATCGCCAAAACCAATGCCGAGCTCGAAGAGACCAAGCACCACCTGGCGCACCTCACCGAATACGCCATCGCGTACTTCGAAAACCTGCTTGCCAAACACGGCAAAGGCCGCGAGCGCAAAACCGAAATCGCCGCATTTGACACTATTCAGGCATCGGCAGTTGCCGCAAACAACGCCAAGCTCTACGTCAACCGGGCAGACGGCTTCATCGGAACAGGCTTGAAAAAAGACGAGTTCGTGCAGGATTGCTCCGACATCGATGACATCATCGTTTTCCGCCGCGACGGCGTGATGAAAGTGGTGCGCGCCGAGGAAAAAACCTTTGTGGGCAAAGACATTGAGCACGTGGCCGTGTGGAAGAAAAACGACGAGCGCACCACCTACAACATGGCGTATATAGATGCCAAATCGGGCAAGACATTCGTCAAGCGCTTCAACGTGACGGCCATTACGCGCGACAAGGATTACCAGCTGGGTTCCGACGCGAAAGGCTCCAAAATGCTTTACCTCACCGTGAACCCCAACGGCGAAAGCGAGGTGGTGCAGGTGACGCTCACCCCCGCCAGCACTGCGCGGATCAAGATTTTCGACTACGATTTTGCGGAATTGGCCATCAAAGGCCGAGACTCACAGGGAAATGTGCTCACCAAGTACCCCGTGAAGCAAATCAAGCAAAAAGAAGTGGGCAAAAGCACCATCGGCGCGCAGAAACTCTGGTTCGACGACATCACTGGCCGCCTCAACACCCAGGAGCGCGGCAACCTGCTCGGCGAGTTCGATACGGGCGACAATATTTTCGTGCTCTACAACGATGGCTCCTACGAGGTGACCGACACCGACCTGCTCCAACGCTTTGAGGTCAAAGAAATCAGCACCCTCTGCAAATTTTCAGAGGATTTGGTCGTCAATGCCGTGCACTTCGACGGCCACAAAGGCTGGACGATGGTGAAACGCTTCAAAATCGAGACCAACAAGTTGAAAGAGCGCTTTTCTTTCCTCACCGACCACAACAAATCCAAGGTGCTGTTCGCCTCCTTACAGGACAACCCGCGCATCAAATACACCATAAAAATCAAGGGCAAACCAATGACCGGCGAGGTATCGCTCGGCGACTTTATGGATGTAAAAGGCTGGAAAGCAGTGGGCAACCGCCTGAGCGACCAGATGTTGACCGCGATCAAAGAGATAGAGCCAAAAGATTCCAAATTGCTGCCAAAGCCGGAAGCAACCCCAGCCAAGCAAACAAGTTTGTTCGGGGATGAGGGCGAGGAGCCGGAGGAACAAAAGGCGCCGCCGCCGAAGCCGGATAAAACCCCCGAAGTAAAAGACGCAGTCGAGAAAAAGACCTACAAGGCAGGGGACACGATCGAGTTTGATTGATTCTTTTCACGGTAGACGGTGGACGGTAGACGGTGGACGGTTTGCACATTTTTTGCACTTTTGCTTTGGATTGTGTTTCAGCACCCAAGCCAGGAATATCTTGACAGATTTTCAATTCAAGTGCTGAAACACCAATTTCAAAGAGAAAACAGACGCTGTGCAAACCGTCCACCGTCCACCGTCCACCGTAGCCATCTATGCCTGCCACTTTTCAGCTGCACAACTGCCCCATCTTCGTTGGTTCATCAACCGATAGTTTTCCGCAATGGCTTGATAATCAATATTATTCGCAGGTATTTATCATCACAGATGCCAATACAGAGGCACTCTGCCTTCCCGGTTTCCTTCATAAGACCGGATTAAGCCCAAAACAAACCGTTGTGGTGATTGAACCCGGCGAGGCGCAGAAAAACCTGGGTACCTGCGAAACAATCTGGCAAGCCATGCGCGCTGCCAACCTCGACCGCAAGGCCTTGGTGATTAATCTCGGTGGTGGGGTCATCGGTGACATGGGCGGCTTTTGTGCGGCCACCTGGAAGCGCGGCATTGATTTTGTGCAGGTACCGACCACCTTGCTGGCCATGACTGATGCAGCCATTGGCGGCAAACTGGGCATTGACTTCCAGGGGCTTAAAAACATCATTGGCGTATTCCGGCAACCCGCTGCCGTATTTGTCGATCCCGATTTTTTGGACACCCTCCCCGAACGCGAACTGCGCAGCGGATATGCCGAAGTCATCAAACACGCCCTTATTGGCGATCCGGAGCTTTGGGCGCAGCTCAGCGACCACCACAGCGCCAAAAACGTGCTGGAAGCCTCCATCGGGGTCAAGGTGCGTATTGTGCAGGAAGATCCCCATGAAAAAGGGCTGCGCATGTTGCTCAACTTCGGCCACACCATCGGCCACGCCCTAGAAAGCTGGTTTTTGGAGACCGACAATCCGCTTAC
>CAYVPM010000009.1:0-14022 GCA_964453475.1 uncultured Saprospiraceae bacterium
GGCTGCTCAAGGTGGCAATGCCGCTCATGCGCTGCATGCTGTTGAGTACCAGACGCTCACATTGGAGCAGGGCACGGGTATTGGCTTCTACTTCGAAAGCCACCTGGCCGTACACAGCATCGCTGCCATCGGCCTTGTTGATGTTGAGCTTTGCAGTCGGATCGAGGTGTTTGAATATTTTTTCGGCCAATTCTACACCGGCAATAACACCGTAGTCCTTCACTTTCAAGGCTGCGCGGCTTCGTTTGTCGGCAGGGATGGTGGCCAGGGAAGTGTGGTCGCCTTCCCGGATGTCTTCATGCAGGCCTGCGCTGATAAAATCGGTGATTATTTGGTCGGTGATTTGTTTTGGACGCATTTTTTAATGATGAATGATGAGTGATGAGTGATGAGTTCTTATACCCATCATGCCTTCCATTTGATGTTGCAGCCGCCTGAAGGGCGTTGTATGGGGTTAACGGGTTGACCGGCCAGCACCGCATCAAGCGCGGCGCGGAGGTCTTCGCCGTTGCTGGGTATGGGATTACGGTTCGGCCTGCTGGGATCGAGCTGTCCCCGGTATGCGAGCTGTAATTCGCCGTCGAAAACATAAAAATCCGGGGTACATGCCGCGTCGTAGGCGCGTGCTACTTCCTGATTTTCGTCGTAAAGGTACGGAAATGTGTACCCAACTGCGCGTGCATGTGGCCCCATTTTATCAGGGGCATCTTCCGGGTAGTTTTGAGCATCGTTGCTGCTGATGCCAATAAAAGCGACGCCTCGGGCTTTGTACTCCTCCGCGATGCGGGCGATTTCGGGGTTTACGTACAAAACGTAAGGGCAGTGGTTGCAAAGGAACATGATAACAGTGGCTGGGTGAGGGGGCATGTCGCTCAAGCGAAAGCTGCCTCCGTTTACCGTGTCCGGGAGATCAAAATCGGGGGCTTTTGTTCCCAGGGGAACCATGTTGGATTCGGTGTAAGCCATTTATTAATTTGATAATTTGATAATTGGGGCGAGGTGCCTATTTGCAGGATTGGTTGATGCCGAGTACGTAGTTTTGGACGATGCCGATTTCGGCGGCGGTTTCGGCACCTATAAAGCCGGCGATGTCTGCATCTGTGAGCTTATTTTTGTAGGCTTTCAGGAGGCCTGCGCTCAAAGGGGTATAGCTCCAATGCCATTTTTCTTCGTGATAGCCTGATGGGCGTCCAGGGGTATAAGGCTGGCAGAAACCGTATTCATGGGCATGTGCGCTGAGCCATGCGTACACTTTTTCGTACTTGCCACCTGCTTCGAACGTGGGGTTATTCAGGTCGTTCAGGTCGATGTCGGTGCCCCAATGGTGGCGCGATGAACCCGGCATGGAGGAGTATTCCAGGATTTTAAGCGCGCGGTCTTTGGGCATCGGGGCATCTTTTTCAAAGCGTTTCCACTTCGTTTCCCAGATGGTTTTTTGTTGATAAAAAGTACGGGTAGAAGAAATGATTTTCAGGCTGATACCATCTTTCTGCGCTGCTTTCCACATTTTTTCAAACGCCTCGAACGCTTCTTTGCGGAGCGCCATGCCTGGCCTGTCGGTGTAAGGAGCACTGATGGCGCTAAAATCGGGATGTTTACCCGGATCGAACTTGCCTAAGAGATAGTTGGCATCAACATCGGGTTGCACTTCGGGGACAGGAAGACTTGCAGGCAATACATTGTTTCCGGTACTAGTATCTGGAGTGCCGCCCGATTGACAAGAAATGCCGATGATGGCGAAGAGCAACATGAACCACAGCTTGGGCAATACTTGAGCAGGTTGGGACAATTTTGCGGCTAACTTATTTATTTTCAACACTTTCGATGACTTTTTTCAAGGATTCTTTGGTGAAAGTTCCAGCTTCCGACCAGTGCAGGGTGCTGTTTTTGTACACCATAAAGGTAGGCACGCCCATTACTTTCATTTGCACGGCAAGGTCGGTGTTTTTGTCCACATCAATTTTTATAATGCGGACACGGTCGCCAAGCTCGGCTTTCAGCGCGTCGAGCACAGGCGCCATAGCCCTGCAGGGGCCGCACCAGGTAGCCCAGAAGTCGATGAGGACGGGCTTTTCGGAGTTGATGATGTTTTTAAATGCGTCGGTCATTGGTTTAGAAAAATTTTACAGAAAAAATTTGAAAGGCAAGCTTCCGTGTTCTCGGCAATGAAATACGAAGGCCGCAGCCAAAATCCATAACAGCCAAACCATCATTTTGATGCCAAATTCGGCAATAAAATGTCGAATCCAGGAAAAAAACTCCATTATAGCTATTTTTTTATCTCCTTCCACCCCGATTCGCGACATTTGGGCAAAATCATTCCATTATGCAACGCTACCATCCTCTACTCATTTTAGCCCTGTTGGCCTACGCTACCGCCTCAATTGCCCAAAAAGACAAAAGCGCCGAAAGCGCTGTAAAAGCCACCATCAACCGTTTTTTTGAAGGTATGGAAAAAGGCGATACCGCCATGCTGCGCAGCACCTGCGCCAAAGGAATCATCCTGCAATCGTACGGGAAAGACAAATCCGGCAAGCTGCAATTACAAACCGAAAACTTTGATGACTTTGTGCATTTCATCGGCCTGCCTACCAAGAACACGTTTAAAGAAGTGATCAAATTCAAGGCTGTCCACACCGAACAATCCCTTGCCAGCGCCTGGACGCCCTATACCTTTTACCTGAACGGAAAAGTTTCGCACAGTGGCACCAATTCCTTCCAATTGATAAAAATCGGGGAGGAATGGAAGATTCAGTACATTATTGATACAAGAAGGAAATGAATGCGGAGTGCGGAATGCGGAATGCGGAGTGCGGAGTGCGGAGTGCGGAGTGCGGAGTGCGGAGTGCGGAATATGCACATCTACCTGGGGTATGCCTGGCATTCTACTCCGGCACCTTTGGTCAAAAGCCATTGCCTAAACGTGCCGGAGATGGACAATAATAGCAATTACTAATGATGTGCATATTCCGCACTCCGCACTCCGCATTCCGCATTCCGCATTCCGCATTCCGCACTCCGCACTCCGCACTCCGAAATATTTTATTGACCTTTCGGCCAATAAAACAATGTAGTTATGCCGACGAAACTCAACCGCCGAAACTTTCTCCAGAACGCTGCCCTGGCTACTGCCGGCCTGGCTGTTCCCGCTGTTATAAAAAGCGAAACCTCGAATACCGATGCCATTGGAGCGCCTGCTGTTTTTTCCGGAAAGCCGACCGACAAGCTGAAGCTGGGCTTTATCGGCACCGGCTTGCGTGGCCAAAACCACCTGGAAGCAGCACTCATGCGCGACGATTGCGAAATCACCGCCATTGCTGAGCCCGACCCGCAAATGATGGCCATCGCCCTGAAAATGATCGCAGACAAAGGGCGAAAAAAACCAAAACTGTACGACGGCCATGTGCACGATTACCTAAATCTGGTGAAAGACAAGGATGTGAGCGCCGTTGTGATCGCTTCTCCCTGGGAATGGCATACCGAACAAGCAGTTGCGGCCATGCGCGCCGGGCGTTATGTGGCAATGGAAGTCTGTGGCGGTTTTTCCCTAGATGAGTGCTGGCAACTGGTGAATGTGCATGAACAAACCTCCACTCCCCTTATGTTTTTGGAAAATGTTTGCTACCGCCGCGATGTGATGGCGGTGATGCAAATGGTACGCGAGGGCCTTTTTGGCGAGCTGATGCACCTGGAGGGCGGTTACCAGCACGACCTGCGTGGGGTTAAGTTCAACGACGGTGTTTCTGCCTACAACTCCGGTGTGGAGTTTGGTGAAAAAGGCTTCAGTGAGGCGAAATGGCGCACCAAACACTCCGTACACCGCAACGGCGACCTCTACCCTACCCACGGCATCGGCCCCGTTGCCATGATGGCCAATATCAACCGCGGCAACAGGTTTGTGTCGCTCACTTCCACCGCCAGCAAGGCTCGTGGATTGCACGAATACATCGTTAATCACCCAAAAGGCGGCCCCAGCCATCCGAATGCAAAAGTGGGCTTCAACCTCGGCGATATTGTGACTACCGTGCTAAAAACCAGCAACGGCGAAACCATGCTGCTCTCCCACGATACCGGCTTGCCCCGCCCTTACTCCCTGGGGTTCCGCGTACAAGGCACCAACGGTATTTGGATGGATTTGAACAAAAGCCTGCACATTGAAGGAAAAACCAAGGCCCATGCCTGGGAAGAAGCCAAAGCCTGGCTTGAAAAATACGACCACCCACTTTGGAAACGCTACGGCGCCGACGCCAAAGCCGCCGGTCATGGAGGCATGGACTTTTTTGTTTTCCACCATTTTGTGGAATCCGCCAAACGGAGCATCCAGCCGCAGATCGACGTGTATGACGCTGCCACCTGGCTGGCCATAACACCACTCTCAGAGGCGAGTATCGCCACCGGGAGCAGTCCGCAGGCATTCCCGGATTTCACCCGCGGCCGCTGGACGGAGCGAAAGCCGGATTTCGCATTTGGGGACGATTTTTGAAGCCAAATTATATTGTGACAAATCTGTGAGAATCGGGGTTTGGGACAGCTTTAGCTTTGCAGCAAATTTAAAAGCGCGCATTAAACGCGTCATTTTTCAACTGTTTTTTTAACTGCAATGACTATCTCATACAAAAACATCCCATCCCTGGCCATCGGCCTGTTTGCCCTTTCGCTTTCTTTGTTCCTCGGCTCTTGCGACGAAAAAGAATCCAAAACCACCAAAGTTTACGGCACCATCACCATTGACAACGCTGGCACCTGGGCTACCTGGGTCGACAGCGGGGACGTGGAGTTGACCATTTTCCCAAAATTCAGCCTGGATCCACTGGCTGGCTGGGGTGCAGTGCCAGATGGCTTTTTTGCCCCTAACTCACTGGGCGGTACGTATGCCGTAGGAGCTCCTTACAACTCCCAAAACCCGGTCGTTTTTACCTACACGCCAGGTAAAACTACCTACGATTACGAAATCGAACTGGAGCCAGGCACTTACTCGGCGCTGGCGCTCGGTTTCCGGCACAAGTACATCACCAATCCGTCTTTGAAATCTGCTACCCTTGGGGTGCATTTTGACAAGCCGAACGAAATCAGCCACGGCGTCGTGATTCGGGTAAATGCCGGACCATCCGGGGTGATGACCATTTTTGACTACCCGGCGCCCTCCACAATCGAGATCGCAGCGGGCGAGCAAAAGGAGCTCAACTTCAAAGCTGACTTCAATTTCGTAAACAAGTGGTATTAAAAAAACCATACTTTTTTACCCTTCAACAACAGCTTAAAAAGTACGCCGTTGGGATGGGGCTTGTTTGTTGCCTGCCGTTTTTTTCGCTGGCACAACAAGCCCTGTCCTACACGGATACACCAAACCATCCTGTGCCGTCCAAAGGCCATGGAAGTATTTACGGCGTGGTGAGCGATGCCGAAAACGGCGCGCCATTGCCTGCAGCAACCGTTCGCTTGCTACATTCTCCCCAGGGCGCTGTCGCCGATTTGGAAGGCCGTTTCCAATTGACAGGTTTGCCAGGCGGCTACTACGATTTGTCTGTTTCCTATATTGGCTATGCCGACAGGCTGGCAAAAAATGTGTTTGTCGCCGAAGGAACGTCCGCCCAATTAAATCTTTCCCTGCAACCCAGCAATCTGGATGTCGGAGAGGTGGTGGTTACGGCCAGCTCGCACGCACAATCGCTCAAACTAGCGCCTGCCAGCGTAGGCATCATCACCGCCAAGCAAATCCAGGAACGCAATGTGCGCACCTTCGACCAGGCTTTCGATGAAATGCCCGGCGTGGTGGTTACCCGTTCCAGCGGCGCTAACGTGCAGGCTTTTTCCATTCGTGGCGCTTCTGAAGTGGCCGGCGGCGGCATCGGCAACCGGGTGCTGCTGCTCATTGATGGGCGGCCCGCTCTGAGTCCGGAGTCTGGCGGCGCCTTGTGGAACCTGGTGCCGGTCGGTTCCATCGAGCGCATAGAAGTGGTGCGGGGCGCCTACTCCTCCCTCTACGGTTCCAGCGCCATGGGCGGCGTGGTCAATGTGATTACCCGCAACCCAAACATGGCGCCCGAAACACGGGTACAAGTCAACTATGGCGCTTACGACCCTACGGGCGGCTATCCCAGCTACAATGATTTTAAAACGCTGGCCATCAGCCGCAGCCAGCGCATTGGGAAATTCAGCTACCTGCTTGACGGCAGTTGGAAAATGGACGAGGGGCACCGCCAAAAGTCTGGCTTCGACTTGTTCAACTTTTTTGGCAAAGCCTCCTGGGAGTTCCGCCCCAGGCATCACCTGCAATTTTCTGCCAATGCCAACCAAATCTGGAACGATACGCCGGCATCCTGGCTGAGCTTCCGGGATGCCTACAAAGTGGCAGCCCACAAACTCGACGATTACCAAAACCGCCGCGAGTTCAATGCCGACCTGTACTATTACGCCATCCCAAGCGACAGGCTCAAGTACAGCAGCCGCATTTACCACTATACCAATCACTCCCGGTTTTCCTTCGACGGCGACCCGGGGAACGACAGCACCAATGTCAACATTGGCAAACAATCTGTCGGGGCATCAGATGTGCGCAGCCGGCGGCTGGGCAATATAACCCAGGTAGACTTGTTCAGCCGTTCGGGGCATTGCCTGGTAGCGGGTGTGGATGCCAAACTGGACTATGTGCTTGGGCGGCCCGACACGGTACTGTACGGCGAGCACCGGGCTTTTGGCATCGGTGTTTACGCGCAGGATGAATTTGCCATTAGCAAAAAACTGAGCGCCACGGCAGGGTTGCGCTTCGACAACTACCGTATCGCCGGGCAGTTGATGTCGTCGAACCTGAGCCCGAAACTGGCGATGCTGTACAAGGCCAGGCCCAAAATATCCCTGCGCATGTTGCTGGCGCAGGCATTTCGCGACCCGCCGATTGCGGAGCGCTATATCAAATTCGAACAAGGAGGCGGGCTGAGTTTCAGGCCCAACCCCGGCCTCAAAGCGGAGCGGCTGATCCTTTCTGCAGAACTGGGCGCCAAATATTCGCCAGCGCCTGGCACAAGCCTGGATGTTGCGCTTTTTTACAACCACTATAAAAACCTGATCTCCTTTCAGCAGCTTTCCGATCCTTTTGAGCCTTTGTTGTATCAGGTCATCAACTTGAGGTCTGCCGTTATGCAGGGCATAGAGCTTTCCTGCCGCCAGCAGTTTGGCAAATTCTTGTTCATCAATGCCTCCTACACTTTTCTGGATGCGAAAGACAATTCTGAAAACCGCATCAACGATGCCCTGGCGTACAAGGTGCGGCACAGCTTTGGCTTCGGTGCTACGGCCAGTTACAAAGGGCTGACGTTCAATGCCAATTGCCGGTATAGAAGCCGGATCGAAGAGGTGTTTATTTATCCAGGTAACGAGCCGGGTGCTGTGTTTATCGCCAATACCAAGCTTGGCTATTCCCTTCCAGGCAGCCGCTACGCCGCCTATTTTGCCATCGACAACATGGGCAATGCCCAGTACGAGGAACTGGAGCGTTACCGCATGGCCGGGCGGAGCTTTACTTTGGGTCTGGACTTCCGGTTTTAATTTTTACAGATAACCTTTTGCCTGCAGCCGGAACAATTCGGCGTATTTGCCCCCTTTCGCGAGCAGCTCTTCGTGGGTGCCCAGCTCCAGCAACTGGCCATGTTCCAGGAACAGAATACGATCGGCCATGCGCACGGTGGAAAACCGGTGCGAAATGAGTACTGCTGCCTTGCCTTTCATCAATTCGGCAAAGCGCACAAACACCTCGTGCTCTGCGCGGGCATCCAGTGCCGCTGTCGGTTCGTCGAGGATGATCAATTGGGCTTCGCGCATGTAGGCGCGGGCGAGCGCGACCTTTTGCCACTGCCCGCCGCTGAGCTCCACGCCGCCGGAAAAGCGTTTTCCCAGCATTTGTTCGTACTTATTGGGCAAAGGCTCTATCACCGTATCGGCGAGGCTTTTTTGGGCGGAGTCCTCGATGCGTCCCTTGTTTTTTTCTTCCGAAATATTGCCGATGGCGATGTTTTCCCCGGCAGTAAACATAAAGCGCACATAATCCTGGAAAATAATGCCGATCTCCCGGCGGAGCTCGTTTGGATCGTATTCGCAGAGGTCGACGCCGTCGAGCAGGATGCGGCCTTCGCTGGGTTCGTAGAGGTGGGCCAGCAACTTGACCAGCGTCGTTTTTCCCGCGCCGTTTTCACCTACAAGGGCCAGTTTTTCACCGGGTTTCAGGGTGAAGCTGAGGTGGCGCAGCGCCCAAATATCGGTTTCAGGATATTTGAAGCCGACATTTTCAAACCTGAAACCTTCTTTCATCGGGCTGGGCACTGTTTTTTTCCCGGTATGATTTTCAGAAAAAGGCTTCAGTTCGAGAAAATCGAATAAATCCTGTAGATAAAGCGACATCTCGGCAATGCGTGAAAAGCGCCCCACGATGGCCTGCAAAAGCGATTGTAATCGTGAAAAAGAACCCGCTAAAAAAGTCAGCGTGCCGAGGGTAATGCTGCCAATAATCGTTTGACCGATGACAAAAATATAAGCGACGTAGTACGATGCCGTACCCAAGGCAGAGAACAAGGCACCCCAGGCGGCGCGTTTCAATGCAAGTTTTTGGTTGACAAGAAAATAGCGGTCGGAAATGGTCTTGAATCGCTTGGAGATAAAACCTTCAAGGCCAAAAATCTTGATCTCTTTGGCCGTTTCATTGCTGGCGCCGATGTAGCGCAGGTAATCAATCTCCCGGCGCTCGGGCGTCCAGGAGCGGGAAAGCGAATAGGATTCCTGGTTGAATTTTGTTTCGCCGACGAACGATGGGATTACCGCAACTACCAGGATGAGCAGCAACCAGGGGTTGAATACCGTGAGGCCGGCTGCCAGGAACACCACCGTGAGCAAGTCCTGCCCTTGCGACAGCACCATGCTCATCAGGGCAGTGCGGCCCGCTGTTTGGGTGCGCGCACGTTCAAGTTTGTCGTAAAATGTGGCATCTTCAAACTGAAACAAATCGAGTGTAGCCGCGTGGCGGATGATGCGCACGGAAGAATCGTTGTTCACCAAATCGCCTAAAAGGCTGTCGATCAAGGTAATGGCACGGCTGATGAGGCTGCTGAATATTGCCAGCCCGCATTCCAGTAAAACCCAAAACCACAGCGCCCCCGGGAGCCCCCAATGCAGTTCGCCGCCCCCCTGCCCCCCTGAAAACAGCAGCACTTCATCAATTATTTCCTTGCCCACGTAAAGCATGGCCAGCGGGATTGCCGCCTGAATGAGCCGCAACAAAAAATTCCATAGCGTCATTTTGGGGCTTACGGCCCATATCATGCGGAAGAAGCGCGGGACGTTGCGGAGTGATTGAAATTGCTTGGAAAGGGCGGGTTTTGCTTTGCTCATGTAAATTGTACTTGTTTGGAGAAAGTTCCAAATGCTAAGCTTCAAAACCTAAATACCCTGAAAAAGTTGCCCTTTTTTGGTTTCTTGCTCAGGCTTTCAAATAAAACAGTGAATGCACAGGGTGAAACCCCATTCACAGCATCTTCCTCCGATTCATCACCCAATACAGCGCTGCAGTTACGACTGCCGTAAAAAGGAGGGCGAAGTAAAACGCCCAGGGCTGGTCGTCCGGCAGCCCGCTCGCGAGGTTCATGCCGAAAAACGAGGAAATCAGGGTTGGCACCATAAGCACCACCGTGATGACGGTGAGCCGGTGGATCACCACGTTCAGGTTGTTGGAGATGATGCTGGAATAAGCATCCATGGTGCCGTTCAAGATGTTGGTGTACACATTTGACATGGAAAGCGCCTGGGAATTGTCGATGATGATGTCTTCGAACAAGTCCGTCATGTCTTCGTCGTCGTTGATGTGCAGGAAATCGGTTCGCTTCATTTTCAGTTTAAGCAATTCATTGGCGTTCAATGAGTTGACAAAGTAAACGAGGCTTTTTTCGATGGAAAGCAATTGCTTCAATTCGGCGTTTCGGCTGCTGTGCAGCAATTCCTTTTCGATGCGGTTGCGGCGCAGATTGAGGGTTTTAAGGCAGGAAAGAAAGTGGTAAACGTTTTGCTCAAGCAATTGCAGCACGAAACGCTTTTCATCAGCCGGGTTGAAATCGCGCACATTGTTATCGAGGAACTTCTCCAGCACGGGCGTCTCAAAAGCGGATACGGTAATGACATGCTCGATGGTCAGGATGATGCCTATTGGGACTGTGATGAAATACGCTTCGTTATCCCCGACGGCATTGCGGTTTTTTACGGGGGTGTTTATCAGGATAAAGCGCACATCTTCGTCGCGCTCGTAGCGGGCGCGCTCGTCGAGGTCGAGAGAGTCGGTTAGGAAAACGTGGTCAAATTCAAAGCGCCGGGCAAACTCTTCCAGTTCATCTGGCGCAAAGGGAGGGGCCAGGTGTACCCAGCAGCCAGGATCCGGCTCGGCAAGCTCTACCAAACGTCGTTTTTCGCGTATGAAGTAACGGATCACTTTCCATTAATAAAGGTTGAATGTTCGGCAGCAGCAGATAAATGCCCTGTTTTCAAAGCTAAAAGGCTTGAAATCAGGCCCCAAAAGCTCCTACTGCTGCATTAAGGCTGCAAACTTACGTTGCTCCGGCGAGGCGAGCAACCATACAACGAGGTTTTTAGGTAAATGTTTCCCAACAATAAAATAAAATTTGGATTGAAGCCTGAATGTTTGGCCATTGCAAAACAATAAAAGGTAGGTGCGTTTTTCCGATTTATTCGTTGGAAAAACAAACTTTTCAAGCCTTTAAAATTTGGCAATAAGTTTTTCTTCCCCAGAGAAAATTAGTATCCTTGCAGCTAATTTCCTTGCGTATTAATCCTTGCCTTTGGTATTTGTTCATAAGCAAATGCCGCCACAATAACCTCTTAGTTTGCAACTCCAGCGCTAAAGGAAAACACAAACCAGCAAACAGGCAGCATATCTGTGAACGGCTGAATCTTTCCTTGGAAAGATTTTAAACACCCGAAGGGTGGGCAAAAAATCATATAAAAAGCCTGGTTTACATCCTTTTACCAACTTCCGTATTGCGTATGCAAAATTCTACATTCCGTACACTAGCGTCTTTCGTCCTCACAATTGGGATTTTTGGATCCTTGGCCGCCCAAACGGGAGAAGGGTTAATTGTTTTGGATGCCACTGATCAAAGGCAGGTCGTCACGGCCTATGGACAAGATCAGACCATAAATTTTTACAAGCTGAAAAAAGGGGAAACCTACCTTTTTGTAGTCCCAGCCGATGCTTCGCTTGGCGATTGTATACCGGATGTATTGCCGGAACTCACCAACGCCGAGATACTTGAATACAATCCGGAAAAGCACCTGTTGCGTTTCAAGGCGTTATCGTCCATAACGCAGGCCAAGTTGCATTATCCTTGCAGTTGGGACGGGGCGAACCCGCCAAGGCACTATATTTCCATCGTCTGCCAGAGTTGCAGCGTCAAAAAAGCACCTGACAACCAGGCTGATATGGCCGTATTGGAGGTAGCGAGCGCTGGTGCAGAGGAACTGGTGCGGGAAGTATTTATTGGCGGCGATTGCTTTGACGTTATGAACGTCGTTTATACCGGCGGCGGCGAACAAATAGGCGAGTTTTCTAATGGCCTCACCAATATTGGCTTTAACACCGGGATGATCATGGCAACTGGCGACATCAACGTAGCGCCCGGACCCAACACCAGCAACGGTGCTGGCGGCGGTGGCTCTGGCGGCGGCGATAGCGACCTGGCCAGCATTGCTACGGGCGCCTTGTTCGACGTGGCGGTGATTGAGTTTGATTTTACCCCCACACAAACACCCCTGACGTTTGAATACGCCTTTGCATCGGAAGAATATTGCGAATACGTCAGCACCGGTTTCAATGATGTTTTTGGATTCTTCATATCTGGCCCCGGCATTGCGGGCACCCAAAACCTGGCAGTAGTCCCATTAACCAATATTCCCATCACCATCAACACCATTAACCACATGACCAATTCGGGCTTTTATACGGCCAATACCCCCGCTGGTCTGGACAATTGTGAAAATGGTGGTGTATGCGCCTGCCTGACCCCACAAACAGTCGCAACCGGCCCAGCTACTCAAGAATTGCAGTATGACGGTTTTACAAAAAAAATGATTGCTGTTGCCAACGTTATCCCATGCTCTACCTACCATATCAAACTGGCCATTGCCGATGTTGGCGACGGTGTTTGGGATTCTGCTGTATTCCTGAAAGCCGGCTCATTCGATGGCGGCGGCAATGCGAGCATCGACTGGTTGGTAAACGGGGTCGAAGATGTGGATGAAGTCGTGGAGGGATGTGGAACCGTACAGATTAGGGTAAACCGGGTAGGCAGCAACGTATTCCTGCCTTTGCCAGTTTCCTTCACGATTACGGGCACTGCTACTTCTGGTGCAGATTATTCCCCGATCCCATTCACAATCGTAATTCCTGCCGGACAATCAACCGTGTTGTTCCCGGTAAATATTATCAATGACCTGATTCCCGAAGGGGCTGAAACCATTATCCTGACCCTCAACACCGCATGTTCCTGCTTGAACCCAACGGAGACACTCACTATACTTGACTATATCCCCATGGTGCCGGTTACTGATACTGTTACCATCTGTGGACCAACTGGAGTCGGTACTGTAGGTGTGGTGGTGGATGGCGGTATACCGCCCTATACCTACCAATGGAGCATCGGCGGGAATGACCCAACCCTGACGGCTTTTGTCTCACAAAGCACCAGTTACACCGTTACGGTCACAGATGCTTGCGGCAAAACCAAAACAGCCGTGGCCCGCATCATCGTTACACCTTCACCAAACGCCCAGTTGTTGCCCCCCGCACCCCAGTTGTGCCCAGGGCAATCCGTCTCCATCAACGTGAACCTCACAGGTGTCGGCCCCTTTGAATTTACCTATGCCTTGAACGGAGCCCCGCAAACCACGATATCTGATGTGCCCGGAAATCCGTTTTCCATTACCGTGAACCAACCAGGACTGTACCAGTTTTACAGTCTGGTAGATTCCTTCGGGTGCCCCGGCACCGGCTCTGGCGCCGTGCTCGTTACCTTGTCTACCTTGTCACTGACGGGAGCGGTGTCCAATGCAACCTGCTCTACCCTCACCAACGGCTCCATCAATACTACCGTAACAGGAGGCTCTGCACCGTACATCTATACCTGGACAGGGCCAAGCAATATCGGTAACATTGCCGATCCTGTCAACATCCTTCCTGGCAACTACACTGTCACCGTGACCGATGCCTTCGGCTGCAATAATGTTCAAAATTTCATTGTTCAGTCGCCTCCGCCACTAGTGCCAAGCACGACTGTTACCAATGTCAACTGCTACATCCCCAACGGCGGCACCATTGACCTCAGTGTCAGTGGCGGAAACCCCGCTTACACTTATTTTTGGTCTAACGGCTACACTGTCCAAGACCTTGTCGGGCTCAGCCCAGGCACCTATTCCGTCACGATTACCGACCAAACAGGATGCACCAAAACAGCAACGGCGACCATTACGGGCGATTTCGTCGCGCCAACCTCAGTTGCTTCGGCAAATGACACCCTTACCTGTATTGTTTCCTCTGTGCCAATAAGCGGGGCGGGATCATCCACCGGGTCTAATTTTACCTACAATTGGACAGCCAACCCCGGTAACATCCTCAGCGGCAGCGGCACTTTGGACCCAATAGTCACCCAAGCCGGCAACTATACCCTCGTGGTTACCAATACAACGAATGGCTGCAAGTCTACGGCAACAGTGCCCGTTGTCGCCAACAACACCTTGCCCACCACAGAAGCCGGCCCCAACGGCACGCTCACTTGCGTGGTCAACAGCATTACACTCAATGGCAACGGCTCTTCGTCAGGGCCAAATATCTTGTACAATTGGATAGCATCCAATGGCGGCACCATCTTCAGCGGCAGCAATACGCTGAATCCTGTCGTCACCACGACCGGCACCTATACCTTGGTTGTCACCAATACTGGAAACGGCTGTACCTCAACGGACAATGCCGTGGTG